>JALDXQ010000052.1:0-39938 GCA_032156805.1 Acidobacteriota bacterium | reverse complement strand
GGTCCGGACCCTCGCGACTCCGGACCGGACCCTCGCACCGCCGCACCTCCGCCCCGTCGGACCGCTACGCTGTCTTCACCCTCGATTTCGGACGCGCTCGAAGCATGCGCGGCCGAATCGTGTCGAGAGCAGTCCGCTTGACGTTCGAGATGATCAGCTCGTCGACGGGCCCGCGTGCCGAGGCGAGCGAGTTGATCGCGCGTCGCGCCGGGACTGGCCGGATCTCGAGCAACGCCCGCTGTGCATCGAGCGTCGTATACGCCCGCATGATCTCGGCGGCGCTCGAGTTCGACACGACGACGCGCGCGCCGCGCCTGCAGGCGGAGATCACCGCCTGTTGAAGCCGCCACTGATCGAACGACGAGAAGCCGCCTGCCGTGTAGTGCGCAAAGCTCGATGTCCGGCTGAGCGGCGCGTACGGTGGATCGCAGTAGACGAAGTCGCCACGTCCGGAATCGGCCAGTGTCTCCTCGAAGGGCGACAGCTTGATCGCGACATGCGGCTGTCCGAGCGCGGCAGCCACGGCGTGAATGTGCTGCTCGTCGCAGATCCGTGGTTCGGTGTATCGACCGGCGGGCACGTTGAACCCGCCGCTCCGATTCAGTCGAAACAATCCGTTGAAACCGGTGCGGTTCAGAAAGATGAGCATCGCCGCCAGTTCGGGCGTATAGCGGGAGGCCACCTCTTTCGGGTGCGAGGCCTCTGCCTGGAGCTGGGCGCGCTCGGGATTGAATCGGCGATCGCGCACTTCGTAGTAACACTCGCTCCCGGACTTCCGATACTCGCGGGCCAGCGCCCTCAGCGAACGGATCACGTCGTCAGCTCGATCGCGGACCGTCCAGTAACAGCCAATCAGATCCGGGTTGACGTCGCACAGCATGATCTCGCGGCGCGCCAGCCTGCCCGTGTTCAGGAGGTTGAAGAACACGGCGCCGCTGCCCACAAACGGCTCGATGTAGCGCGAGAACGTAGCCGGGTAGTGCTCCGCCAGGACCGGGAGAAGTTGCCGTTTGCCACCTGCCCACTTGAGCAGCGGTTTCACCGGAGACACAGTTGCCTGTGATTGCACGGTTTTGATTATCGGTGTTTTTCGAGCGATCAATAGGGAGTTGGGGTCAGACCCCGCGAGCAACGCTATATCAAGGGGTTTGACCCCCTTCGCCTGACCCTTCGGGCGGTGGGTCAGACGAGGGCGGAGTCGGTCCAGAGGTGCTGCGCGGCGCGCGGCCGGCGCGCCGAAGGGCGTCGCGAAGCAGGTACTCGATCTGGGCGTTCAGGCTGCGGAGGTCGTCGTTTGCCCAGCGCTGAACGCCTTCGAGTACTGCCGAATCGATACGCAGCAGGAATGGCTTGCGATCCGCCACTGGTCCCGTCTTACTGGTGAATGGTCCCTGCGTTGACGATCGGCTGCGCCGCCTTCTCGCCGCACAGCACGACGAGCAGGTTGCTCACCATGGCTGCCTTGCGCTCTTCGTCCAGTTGGACGATGCCTTTGTGCGAGAGCGACTCGAGCGCCATTTCAACCATGCCGACCGCACCCTGAACGATTTTCTCGCGAGCGGCGATGATGGCGCCGGCCTGCTGACGCTGCAGCATGGCCGCCGCGATCTCGGGCGCATACGCCAGGTGGCTGATCCGCGCTTCGAGGACCTCGACACCGGCTTTCAACAGTCGCTGCTGCACCTCCTGCTTCAGGTGATCGGCCACGGCTGCGGTCGATCCGCGTAGTGAGACTTCACCCTCATGGGAATCGTACGGATAGCTGGTCGCTGCGTTTCGCACGGCTGCTTCGCTCTGAACGGTGACGTAGTTCTCGTAGTTGTCGACCTCGAACATCGCTTCCGCGGTTTCGACGACGCGCCAAACGACGACGGCGCCAATCTCGATGGGATTACCGTCCGCGTCGTTGACCTTGAGGTGCGAGCTTTCGAAGTTGCGCACCCTGAGCGATATCTTTTTCTTCGAGTAGAACGGGTTCACGAAACGCAGCCCCGTGGTCTTTGCGGTGCCGACGTAGTCGCCAAAAAGTTGCAGGACCTTGGCCTCGTTGGGCGCCACCACGAAGAAGCCGAACAGCATCACGAGCTCGGTCAGACCCAGCAGCATCGATCCACCAATCCGCAGAAAGGCAGTTGATGCTCCGCGGTCCGCCGCCTCGACGCCGCTGATGAACAGCAGAACTGTTCCCACGGCCGCGACAAGCCACAGGAAGAGCACCGTGAGACCGGGGAGCCCATCACGCGAAACTTCGCGAATCATCGACGACCTCCTGAAGGGACGAAAGCCCCTAAGCGATGTCTAAATGATATCAATATGAAACCATATCTCGTCAATAGCGGAGATTGGCCCGCCTCGGGAGGCTGATACTCTGATACCCGTGACCCACGGTGAGGCCGCGGTAGCCTACGAGTCGTACTACGGATTTGCGGAGAACCCCTTCAGCCTCACGCCCGATCTGAAGTTTCTCTACCGGAGCGAGTCGCACTCCAACGCGATCGAGCTCCTGCAATACGCCATTGAACGGCGCGAAGGCTTTGTCGTCATCACGGGCGACACCGGCATGGGTAAGACGACCCTGAGCCGTGCGTTGCTCGAGAAGGTCGATCGCCGGACATTCGCTGCGCTGCTCCTGAATCCCTTTGCCACCGAGGAGGAGCTGCTGCGCGCCATCCTCCAGGAGCTCGGGGTCGTTTCGACGGGCGACGAACCACGGGGAGCGCGACAGCCGACGAAGCAGGAGATGGTCAATACCCTCCACGACTTCCTGCGGTCGCTCCCGTCCCTCGGCGCTCGGGCAGTGCTCGTCATCGACGAGGCGCAGGACCTGGCCCCGCCGATCCTCGAGCAGGTTCGAATCCTTTCGAACTTCGAGACGGACACGGAGAAGCTGCTGCAGGTCTTCCTGATCGGGCAGCTCAATCTGGTGCCGCTGCTGCGATCACCGGAGCTTCGTCAGCTCGATCAGCGGGTGGCCATCCGGTATCAGCTCAAGCCATTGAGCGAGGAAGAAGTCGTCGGCTACGTCGCGAATCGCCTGGCGGTAGCCGGCGGCGCGCGCGGCGTCGTCTTTACGCCAACGGCGCTCCGCGTCGTGCACGACTACACGGGGGGGAACCCGCGCCTGGTCAATATGCTCTGCGATCGCGCTCTGGCTGCGGGTGGTTCCGCACAGGCGACGCCTATCGAGGAGGACCTGGTTGCGACTGCGGCTGAAGAGCTCGATCTGAGACCACCGGCCCGACCGCAGCGGTCGTTCTTCACACGGTTGCTCGGCCGGTCGCGTCCCTGACCGGCGCGGGCACGTGCGCCCCGCGCACACCGCACATGTGCGCACACGTGCAATCACCCGACAAAGTTCCGCACAACGACACTTCCGGCCGCCCGCGGTGCTGGCGCATCGCTTGCTGCCCAGGCTGGCGTGCTCCCTGTACGACCCGTCCGTCGATTGTGCCGAGTGTCCCGGATCGTTCTCAACAGGGTGACCGCGCCAGTGGTCTGTTCGAGTGGAGAGGTCCGATGATGACAAGCGTGTTGATTGTCGACGATGAGCCGTCGATGCGGACGCTGCTGCGCGCGTGGGTTGAACGCGAAGGCGGCGCGCGCGTGATCGAAGCGGGCTCGGCAGAGGAAGGGCTCGAACTGGTAGCCAAGGAATCGCCGGCCGTCGCGCTGTGCGACATCCGTCTGCCCGGTGAAGATGGCTTGTGGCTGGCGGCGCAGATTCGCATTCACCACCCGCGAACCACGGTTGTGATGACAACCGGCGTGCTGGAGTTCGGCGCTGCGGTGAACAGCCTCCAATCTGGTGCGGTCGATTATCTCGTCAAGCCTTTTACCCGTGAGCGCCTCAGTGAAGCGCTCAGTCGTGCCTGGTACGCGCACAAGTCGCACGAGGCTCTCGATCGCCTGCAGCGCGAGCTGGACGTACGACACAACCAGATCACGCAGGCGCTCGGCGACCTCGAGCTGAATGTCAGCGCCGGTCTCGAGGCGATGCTCGCCATTCTGCGTGCACGCGACCCCGAGTCATACGAGCACGGCCGGCGTGTCGCCACCATCGCCGTCAACATCGGGGCAGCGCTCAAGATCCCTGAACCGCACCTCTCGGACATCGAGCGGGCGGCGCTGCTGCACAACCTCGGGCGGCTCGCGATTCCCGACGCACTGCTGACGCGTGACCGATCCACCCTCTCTGATGAGGAACGCGCACGAGTGCGGACGTATCCACTGCACGGCCAGGCGTTGCTGAAGAACGTACCGTTTTTGGCCGCAGCCAGTGAGATCGCCGTCGCGGCGCACGAGCGCTACGACGGCAGCGGATTCCCGCGCGGTCTTGTGGGGGAAAAGATCCCGCTCGGTGCGCGCGTGCTGGCCGTGGCCAACGTCTTCGACGAGCTCGTGTCGGGAATCAACGGCTCGCCGGTCAGCGCGGCCCGCGCCATCGAGATCCTGTCGGTCGAGCGGTTCGATCAGTTCGACCCGGTGGTGGTCGGGGCACTCATCATGATGGAACCCAGACAGAGCCAGGTCGCCTAGACCACTGCGCCCTCGATTGCGTCAATTCCGTTCGGCAATCACCTGCATCAGGATCGGGGTGTAGATGAACGCCTGCGGCTGCTTTGAGAGAGCGGCCCAGTCCTGCTGCAGTGATTTCCATTCGCCCGGCGCGAGAAGACCCGTCTCGGCGAATTTGGGTCCGAAGTCACGAATCAGCCGTCCCCACCATTCCCACCATCGATGATTCGGGTGGGCCATGCCCCCGACGCATGTGAGCGAGCGCACGGTGAATCCCGCGGCCGTCAAGCGCCCAGGCAGCGAGGCACCGATTGACGTATCACCGCCATGTCGCGCGTAGAACTCGATCCATGCTCTCGTATGCGCGTCGAATGCGGTGCTGGATGGAGCACACGTCACGCTGCGCAACGTGAGGTACTCCATGGCCGCGAATAGCCCGCCGGGGCGCAGGCAGTCGTGCACGTTCCGAAGCACCACGTCGAGGTCATCGATGAGAAACGCCAGGAACCAGCGACAGAACGCTCCGTCAAAGCGGCCGCGAATCGAGCCAGGCTTCGTGGCGTCCGCGCTGAGCCCGGTGACGTTGGCGATTGACTGCGCGCGCGCCTGATCGGCCAGATACTCGAGATAGCCGGGTGCGTTGTCTACCGCGCAAATCTCTCCCGAATGTCCGACCGTTCGCGCCAGGTCCAGGCTCGTGAACCCGGGGCCGCACCCGAGGTCGACAATCGATGCGAGCGAGCTGAAGCCGGCCTCCTTCCAGAGAAGCTCGGTTTCGGGGCGCCACGCTTCATGCTGGGTGCGCAGCCGGTCGATCTCCGACGCACTGACCCCGATGAAGTAGTCGTCGCTCATCGCTCGTTTCGACGCCCCAGGGGAAACTCCGGTGAGGCTCCCGAAGTGTATGACGAACCTCACAAGTTGCCCCGGCATCAGCATCCGCCTCAGCTTCCGGCGCCGGCCAGCCGTCACGCTTGAACATCGGCGAGCCGATCGATCCGGAGGAGCCGGCGACAGAAGAGCGCGGCCGCGTTGGCAATAGGCGCGATGCTTGCAACATGCTCTATACGATGAGCAACGGGTAAGGGTGACCAGGCGCTGTGCGAATCTTCATTGCCGAACATGCGATGGACGACGCGACGTGCCGCCGGGTGCAGGCGGCGATGAGCGTTGGCATTCGCGAGCCGACCGAGATCATCGATGGCGACATGATGGTTGCCGAAGAGGTGCGTCGCGCATCGCACATCGAGGTACCGCCGGCCGTCTTCGACTTGGTGGATGCGCATTTGGACGCACAGCTGGACGCGCTTGGCGCGTTCTTCGAACTGCAGCTCGAAGGACGTGAAGGGGTCAACCTGCTGCGCTATGAATCCGGCGGCTTCTACAAGCCTCACGTCGACAGGGCCCATTTGCCGGCGTGGCCGCCCGCAGCGCGAAGGGCACTCACCGTGGTGCTGTTCCTCGAGAGCTCGCGCGAGGTGGATCCGGCCGGTGGTTTCGGTGGCGGTGTCCTGCGACTGTTCCCGGACGGGGAGGAACCAATCGAGATCGTCCCGCGCCGTGGGATGCTCGTCGCGTTCCCAGCCGAGACGGTGCACGAAGTGTCACCCGTTGCCGGCGGTCATCGCGACACCGTCGTCGACTGGTTCTCGTGAACAGGTCGTCAGGGTGTCGTGGGGATCGTCGATTGCCAGTCCACGGTCACAGACACGGGGACGGTGACCGTTGTGCTCACCGGCACGAGGGCGATGAGCGCATCACGGCGATGAGCGACGTCGAAATCGCGGATGCCAGGGACGTCGGCCACCTGCACGGCCGGGGAGAAGCTGGGAGGCGAGTTGCTCTCGATCGTCGCGCGCATGATCGACGAGCCCCTCAGGAAAAACAGTGAACGGCCGTCGCGGCTCCATCGCGGACGAGTCCCGCCACCGAAGGAGATGCGCGCGCGACTGCCCTCGCGGCGGTTGGCGTAGAGATCCGCCTGTCCTGGTTCATCGGATACATATGCGAGCCACTGTCCGTCAGGAGACCAGCGCCCATCGGTGCTGCTGAAGGTGGTCTTGACGATCGTTTCTCGTGTACGCCGCGCTTCGTCGATGGCGATGATGTCGTAGCTCGATGGTGCGTCTGCGGTGTGGGCCACGACGCTGGCCCCCTTCCAGTCGGTTGGCGTGGCATCGATCTCGACGAAGGACTCGTCGTCCGCGTCGTTGTCGTGCACGCGCTTCGAGAAGAGAGCCGGAGGTCCCTTCTGCAGCGATCTGAAGACAATGCGGCGGCCATCCGGCGCCCAGACCGGGTCGCTGTCAGCGGCAAGTGCAAGCGTCAACGGCTGACTGATCCCGGTTGATGTGGCAGGGACAATTGCGATGTCGAGCGTGCGAATGAGTGGCGCGACGAGCGTAACGGCTGCGTGTTGATCGTCGGGAGAGAGACGCACTTGCCAGAAGTCTCCCGCCTGGCCCATGGTGCCCGTGCGCGTACCACTCAAATCGAACCAGGCAAGCTCGCGAGCACGAGTGGACGACCCGGATGAGAGCACCATGCGTGCGGAAGCGGTAAAGAGGCTTCGTCCGCCTGGCGTGGTGCCAACGCCGGTCGCAAGCGAGGTGGCTTGCCCTTGGAGAGAACCTGCGGAGTCGTCGAGCCTGTACGCAAGGAGCACTTCGTCCCGCACGACGAGGAGATGCCCGGCGGCGATCTGGCCGTGTCCCGATGTTCCGGCGAGGTCGCGCGCTTCACCGTCACGGACGAGGCGCACGGTGCGGCGTCCGTTCTCGGTGACTGCGGTGTAGACGAAATCCGTTCCTTCCCCGGTCCACGTTGGAAACAGGTGAGCGCGGTCGCCCGGTCGCAGCGCCGTGGCGTCGCTCGTCGTGCCGTCGCGCAGTCGCCGGATCACGCCCGTGGACTGTGGCGCAAAGAGTATCGAACCGTCAGGAAGCCATGTCGCACCAGACGGTGATGGTGCATCCGCAAGGTCGCTGACGGCCCCGCCTGCCAGCGTGATCCTTCTCAGTTGTGTTCCCGAGAAGAACAACACGGCGTCTCCCGACGCGCTCCATGAAGGAAGCCGGGCTCCCAGCGTGCCAGCGAGCGGCTCCGTGCGATCTGAATCGAGAGCCCGGCGCCACAGCGTGGTCGTCCCGGCTCGCGTGGCGACGAAGACGACTTGCCGTTGGTCGGGAGAGATTGCCGCATCGAGCGGCTCGTCACCCGAGCCGAGCTCGGCTCCTGGCGGAGCGCCGAAGGTGAGCGTGAGGGTTGGTGGTGGAGGCGGCGGCACCTCACGGAGGTGCCGCACGACTGGAATCGCCAGACCTGCGATGGCCAGGATGAGCGCGCTGATGATCCACGTCGACCGCTGCACGATGGATTAGACACTCACTCTGTCTTGGGCTCTCGGCTCTCGCCAGATGCCGTCTTCCTAGAATTTCCTCGACCAGGTGGTCGGCCAGCGTTCGACGACGACCTTCTTTTCCGTGTAGAAGTCGATCGCATCCCGCCCTTGCGCGTGGAGGTCGCCAAAGAAGCTGTCCTTCCAGCCGGAGAAGGGGAAGTACGCCATCGGCGCGGCGACACCGACATTGATGCCGATGTTCCCGACGCGAGCTTCGTAACGGAACTGCCGTGCCGCGGCACCGCTTGTCGTGAAGAGGCACGCCATGTTGCCGAACGGCGACCGGTTGATCATGTCGATCGCGGCTTCGACGTTGTCGGCGCGCATCACGCTCAACACCGGGCCGAACACTTCGGTGCGGGCCAGCTCGCTCGTGGGATCGACGTTACCCAGTACCGTGGGACGCAAGAAGTGCCCGTTGACGTACCCGTCAACGCGAGCATTGCGCCCATCGACAAGCGGCTTGGCACCCGCCGCGACGCCCTGCGCGATCAGTCCTTCGATGCGCGTCTTGCTCTCGGCCGAGATGACAGGCCCCATATCGGTGTTCCTGTCCATGCCATAGCCAATCTTCCTCGACGAAGCCGCGTCGCTGATCTGCTGCGTGAACACCTTCTCGGCCTCCGCCACAGTGATGACAAGCGACGTCGCCAGGCACCGCTGTCCGGCACAGCCAAACGCCGAGTCAGCCACGATCTTCGTCGTCATATCAATGTCAGCGTCCGGCAGGATGACGATGGGATTCTTGGCGCCGCCCTGACACTGCACGCGTTTGCCGTTGGCGGCGGCACGGCTGTAGATGTAGCGCGCGACTGGCGTCGAGCCGACGAAGGAGATCGCCCGCACTTCAGGATGATCCAGCAGCGCATCGACCGCTTCCTTGCCGCCATGTACGAGGTTGACGACGCCGGGCGGAAAGCCCGCCTGCTCGACCAACTGCATCACGCGAGCCATCGTCATCGGCGTTTTTTCCGAGGGCTTGAGTACGAGTGTGTTGCCGCAGGCGATGGCGTACGGGAGGAACCACAGAGGGATCATCCCGGGGAAGTTGAACGGCGTGATCGCCGCCACGACACCGACCGGCTGTCGAATCATCAGCTCGTCGATGCCCGACGCGATGTCTTCGAGGTTACTGCCCATCATCAGCGATGGGATCCCGGTTGCAACTTCGACGTTTTCGATCCCGCGCTTCAGTTCGCCTTCCGACTCGGCGAGCGTCTTGCCGCACTCCTGCGTCACCACCCTGGCGATCTCGCTGAAGTTCGCATCGAGCAGGGCTTTGAGCCTGAAGAGCGGCTGGATGCGATCGCCGGCGGGGGTCCGGCGCCAGGCCGGCAGAGCCTTTGATGCGGCGTCGACGGCCCTCGCAACGTCCCTCTCGCCCGACAGCGGTGCCTCGGCCAGGACATCTCCTGTTGCCGGATCGCGAACCGGAATTGCCTGCGACGCCGCGGCCGCTTCCCAGGTCCCGTCCACGAAATTCTTCAACAACGTCTCGTTCCCGATCATTGCCTGCGCCTCTCAGCTGGATGGTGGATGGTGGTTACTTCTAGGGCACAACGATGGCCCGGCCGACGATCTCCCCCCGGGCGAGCGCCTTGTACGCCGCATCGGTCTCGGCCAGCGAAAATCGCTGCGTCACCATGGTCTCCGGACGAAATATCCCCTGTGCCGCCAGACGGATGATCTCGGGCATGTCGCTGCGAGTTCTGGCGCCGTAGGAGCCGACTATCCGCAGTTCGCGCCGCACGAGCCGGGTGATCTCGACGGGCGCTGCTGTTTTGCCCGGCGCGATCCCGACAGCCACCATACGGCCACCATCACGGATCATCTCGAACGCCTGCGTGAATGTCTGCGGCAACCCGAGGACCTCGAACGCGACGTCAACCCCGCGGCCTTCGGTCAGCTCGCGCACGCGTGCCGTCGCATCCGCCGTCGTGGCATTGACGACATCGGTCGCACCCAGTCGGCGCGCCGCGTCGAGCTTGTCGTCCTTGACGTCGACGGCGATGATCTGTGACGCGCCGAAGGCATGGGCGATCTGAATGACGTTGATGCCCACACCGCCCACGGCGACGACGGCCACGCGCTCGCCCCCCCGCAACTCGGCGCCATGACGAACGGCGCCATACGCCGTGAACACCGCGCAGCCAAGCACGGATGACTCC
Organism: Acidobacteriota bacterium; assembly: GCA_032156805.1. Classification (GTDB taxonomy): domain Bacteria; phylum Acidobacteriota; class Vicinamibacteria; order Vicinamibacterales; family UBA2999; genus Gp6-AA40. Next base: position 29,855 of record JALDXQ010000052.1, on the reverse strand, counting down.
TCGAGCGGCAAACCGTCGACCAGTGGAAACACGGCGGTTGCCGGGACCACCGCGTATTCGGCGAGTCCCGCCATCGAGTACATCGCGATCGGAGAACCATCACGGCGCTTCAGCCGGGACGTGCCGTCGTAGAGCGTTCCCTTCAGCCGGTTCATCGCGAAAAAGTTGTCGCAGAGGTCGTCGCGTCCGGCGCCGCACGCCGTGCAGAACCCGCACGGCATGATGAAGGCCGACACCACTTTCGACCCGATCGCCGGACCTTTCACGCCAGCACCCAGCGCGGCGACCGTCCCGGAGATCTCGTGTCCCATCACCGCCGGCGTTGGAAACGCGACCTCGGCCTTCATCACATGCAGGTCGGTGTGACAGACGCCGCAGGCGCTGACTTTGACGAGTATTTCGCCCGCACCGGGCTCAGGAATGGGAATCTCCTCGATGTGTACGCCGCCGGGGGCGGACTCGAGGATGGCGGCCTTCATCATTTGCATTGGCTCTGGGCTCTCGGCTCTCGGTTGCTGGTACAAGGCTCAGGCGAGCGCCAAACGCCGAGAGCCAAGAGCCTAGTCTATGTGATTCTTGTGCGTCTCCGACGCAAGGATGACGGCGACGATCGTCACAATCGCCATGCCGATGACATAGAGCGCGAGTGCGTTGGTGCCGTAGTTCGCGAGCAGAAGCGTGGCAATGAACGGTGATGTGCCACCGGCGAGCACTGCGGCCAATTGCGCACCGAGCGATGCGCCGCTGTAGCGGACGCGCGTGCCGAACAGTTCCGACAGAAACGCGGCCTGCGGACCATACATCGCCGCATGTGAGAACACGAACGCGACGATGAGCGCCAGCCACACGAGCGCTGGCGATCCCGTGTCGAGCAGCCAGAACAGCGGGTAGGCCCACAACGCCGTCATCACAGCGCCAAACAGGTAAACGGGTCGGCGTCCCAGACGATCGGACAGCGCGCCGAAGAACGGTATCGCCAGCAGTTCGAGGCCGGCACCAATCAACATCCCGTTGAGAACGATCTGCTGCGACATCTTCACCTGCTGCGTGGCATAGGTGAGGACGAACACGCTGTAGATGTAGAACGCGCCGTTCTCCGCGAAGCGGGCGCCCATGGCCAGCAGCACTTGTTTCGGATAGGTCGCGAGCACCTCGATGATCGGCTGGCGCGCCTCGCGCGATTCCTCTTTGACCTTGGTGAACGCCGGCGTCTCGAGGATGCGGACGCGAATCAGCAACCCGACGATGACCAGGAGCGCGCTCAGGAGGAACGGCACTCGCCATCCCCAGCTCAGGAACTGCGCCTCGGGGAGCCGGGCGAAGGCGGCGAAGACAGCCGTCGAGAGTACGAGTCCAGCCGGCACGCCGACCTGCGGCCAGCTTCCGTAATAACCCCGTCTCCCCGGCGGTGCGTGCTCGACTGCCATCAGCACGGCGCCTCCCCATTCACCTCCCACACCGAAGCCCTGCGCCACACGCAGCAGCACGAGCCCGACGGCGGCCCATGGTCCGACCTGCTCGTACGTCGGCAGCAGTCCAATCAGGAACGTAGCGACGCCCATGATCACCAGCGTGAGCACGAGCATCGATTTGCGGCCGATCCGGTCGCCGTAGTGTCCGATGACGATGCCGCCGACTGGCCGCGCGAAGAAGCCCACGGCATACGTGCCGAAGGCGGCCAGCGTGCCCATCAGTGGGTCGAATGTCGGGAAGAACAGACGGTTGAAAACCAGCGCTGCCGCAGTGCCGTAGAGGAAGAAGTCGTACCACTCGATCGTGGTACCGACGAAGCTTGCCACCGCCACCAGCCGGACGGAGTTTTCACTGGACGGGTGATTCGTGCTGAGGGCTCGAGGTGCACGGGCTGTCTGCATTGGGGCTGCAAGGTACCACAAGGGCGCTGAGCAAAGGCACGGGTCAAGGTCAAGTATGATTCTCAGTCCATGCACACGGAGTTACAGGAAGCCATCGACCTGCACGAAGCGATCGTGGCCGAGGCAGGGAATGCGCTCGTCGGCTACGATACGGAAAAGGCACTCGCCAACGTCGTTCTCCTCTCGGAAATCCCGACTACTTACGACAAGGACCAGAAGCGTCAGGTCAACGCGGGCAACCTGCTTCTCAGAGGTGTTCCCGGCGTTGGCAAGACATTCTTCGGCGTGATTCTCGCGGCCATCAGCAACGCGAAATTCGCCCGCCTTCAGGGACGCGCGGACCTGCAGCCGACCGAGATCGTCGGCTTTCAGATGATCAACCCCGCGACCGGCGAGTTCATCACTGAGTTCGGGCCGCTTGCCTCAGCCGAGGTCATCCTTCTCGACGAGATCAACCGCATCCCGCTGAAGTCCCAGAGCGCGTTCCTCGAGGGGCTGCAAGACCGCACGGTGACCGTGGGCAAGACGACCTACGAGATGGCGCCCTTCAGCTTTGCAATCGCAACGATGAACCCGGTCGAACTGGGGCAGGGCACGTTCCCCTTGTCGGAAGCGGCGACCGATCGCTTCGCGATCATGATCAACATCGCGTACCTGCAGCCGCAAGAGGAAGAGAAGCTGGTCAACTTCGACTTCAAGCGCGTGCGGCTCAAGCCGCTCGTGCCGAAGGAGCGCATCATCGATCTGCGGTCGGTGATCACGCGCGAGGTCTTCCTGCACGATGCGCTCGCCAAGTACATCCGTCGTCTCGTGGGGGCGACGCGGCCCTACAACGCGGAAAGCGAGTGGCACCACCGCTCGCCCTCGCCGCTCGTCGAGAAGTGCGTGGACCTTGGTGCGTCGCCGCGCGCGACGATCTGCTGGGGCCGCCTGGTGAAGGTGTGGGCCCTGCTCCTGCACCGTCGTGCCGAGGTGTTCCCCGAAGACATCCAGGATCTGGCAAAGTACATCCTGAGCCATCGCGTGTGGCTCGGACCGCATGCGGCCAGCCACGGCGTCAGCGTCGAGATGGTCATCGATGACATCATCGCGACGGTGCCCGTGCCATGACGAAATTGCCTCGTTGACCGATGGAAGAGATCAACCTCCACGAGATCGCCGAGATCGAGCTCTTCATCCTGAAACGGATGAAGGAGTACACGCTCGGCGACCATGCGAGTGTCTTCAAGGGGTCCGGCTTCAACTTCGTCGGCATCCGCGACTGGGAACCCGGCGACCGGATGTCGAACATCGACTGGGCGCAATCGTCGCTCAACAACTTCAGCCCGATGATCACCCGGGAGTTCGAGCAGGACAGCAACGCGGCCATCGTCGCCGTGGCTGACGCATCGCTCTCGACGAGGTGCGGCATCGAAAGCGACCTGATCGCCACCGCCATCGCGCGCGCCGTTGCCGCAGCCGGACTGTCCGCAACCTTCTTCCAGGACCGCTTCGGCCTGGTGACCTTCAACGATCGCTTCGAGCAGGTGGCCGCCATCCGGCCGCGGATCGGGCGATCCCACCTGCTCTACTGCCTCGAGCTGTATCGACAGTCGGTGCTCGGTACCACAGAATCAGGCGAACGCGATGTCATCGTCGGGATCGAGAGCCAGGTTCGCAAGTCGGCGCTTGTGCCGGTCATCTCGGATTTTCTGTTCCCTGACATCGGGCGGATTCTCGGCGAGCTCTCAAAGTTGAACGCGATTCATGATGTCTTCCTGCTGATGGCCGACTCGCGGTTTGCCTACCAGATTCCCAACGTCTCCGACGGCTGGGTTGACGTGTTCGACATCGAATCGGGGCGCACCCGCGTGTTGTCCAGGCGGGAACTGGGCCGGCTGGCCGAGCGCGCCAGTGCGTGGCAGGATGAAGTCGTGCGGCTGGCGAAGGACGTCGATCTCGACGTCGTTCGCGTCGGACTAGACAGATGGGAGATGGAGACGGCGCTCGTGGAGTTCACCGCCGAGCGACGCCTCCGGAAAATGTGATGAAGAGAATCTGGTATTTCGCACGCGTCGTTGCGGCGTTCGGCGTCATTCTCAGTACCTTGCCTCTTGCGGCCGCGGCTCAGGCGCCGGCCAAGCCGGTTCAGACACCTGCCAGGCCGGCTCAGGCACCTGCCAGGCCGGCTCAGGCACCCGCCGCGGCACGGGAAGGCGAGGTGCAATCCGACCCAATCAAATGCTGGTGGAAGGCCGACCGCGAGGCCGTTCGCGTGGGTGAGCGCTTTGGCCTGGTTCTGACCTGCGCGGTGATCGAGGCGGGTCCCATTACCGTCGTGCCGGTTCTCAATCAGCTCGAGCCTGGAGCGTTGTCGATCACGCCGTTCGAGGTCGTCAGCGGTGCGCGCGGCGAAGACATGGTGGCGGCGCCATGGCGCTACGTTCAGTTCGACTATTCCGTCCGTTTGCTGAGCGACGGGTTCTTCGGCCAGGACGTGATGATTCCTGGCGTGACAGTGACCTACAACCTGCAGACAACAGGGGGCACGCAGGGGCGCGATCAGACGTACATGCTGCCGGCCCTGCCGATGCGGATCCTCTCGCTCGTGCCGAGGAGTGCGTCCGACATCAGGGACGCCTCGGGACAAACCTTCGCGAGCATCGCCTCACGCCGCTTCCGGTCATCGCTGGCGCAAATCCTCGCCTGGGTCTCGTTTGCCTTCGCCGGCGTGCTCGTCATCTTTGCTGCCGTTCGTGCTGTTGGCCACTTCCGAAGCAAGAGCGTCGCTGCTGTTCGCAAGCTGCCAGTCCCGTCGGTGCTTGGCGGATGCCTGGATACGCTGTCCGAGGTGGCGGCGGATGCGTCGCGAACTGGCTGGACGCCGGACCTCGCACGGCGCGCCGTTGCGGCGGTGCGTATCGCCGGTGCGGTGGCACTCGACCGTCCGGTTGCCCAGGACTTCGTGGGGCCGGAAGCGGTCGAGCGCGAAGGACAGCTCACGATCCGCAAGGGCTGGATCCGGCCGCGACGCGTCCTGCTGTCCGCGTCGGTGACGCCAAAGGCGATCGCGGGTCGCCTCGGCAATGGTCGTGAACTGCGCGCCAACACGCGCGTGCGGCTCGAGTCGATCTCCGATGCGCTCGGCGTCTTCAGCGCTGCCAGCTACGGACGCAACGGTAAGGCGGACGCGTCGGCACTCGATGCGGCGGCAGAATCGAGCAAGGACGTCATCCGCAGCCTGCGGACGAGCGCGCGCTGGCCGGTGCGAACGGCCACTGCGTTTGTGAAGTCATTGACCGGTGCCTGATGCCGCGCCTGCAGGACCTCCTGATCGCGCTGCGCACCACCTGGGACGAGTGGGCTCGTACACGTTGGACCGATCTCGAGTTCGGCGGCGTGCGCGACGCGTTGCTCGTATTTGTCGTGCTCCTGGGAGTCGCGCTGCTGGTCTTGCTGGTCAGCTTCATGCGCCGTGGATCGTTGCGCGGGAAGCTCGCACTGCCTGCCGTGCTGCCGGTCATGCGCCGGTCGCCGCTCAGCCTCGTGCGCCATCTACCGCTCCTGCTCTTCGTGGTGGGTGTGCCGTTTTTTGCGATCGCACTGGCCGATCCGCTGACAGGATTCGCGCGCGAAGAAGTGTCATATCCGGGTCGCCGCATCGCCCTGCTCGTCGATGGATCAACGAGCATGGTCATCCGGTTCGAGTCGGAGGCCAAGCGGCCGGGCGAGTCGACTTTCTTTACCGCCGTCGCCGCCGCGGAACAGTTCGTTCGACGACGGATGAACGGGCCGTATCGAGATCTCGTCGCGCTGATTCAGTTCGGCAACTTCGCCTACGTCGTCACGCCATTCACCAACGACTACGAGAACGTCCTGCTGAGCACGCGGCTCGTGGGTGACCCTGCCGAGTGGGGACGGTTCCCGGACTGGGGCACGACGATCATCGAGGGTATCGATCAGGCGACGCAGTTGTTCCGGACGTTCGACTTCACCAACGCGTCCGGCAATCTGATGATCGTCTTCACCGACGGACGCGACTCGCAGCTCAATCAACAGAAGGCCGACCTCGAGCGCGTCGTCAACGAGGCTCGTACCTGGAAGATTCCCGTTTACATGATGCGCACGGCCTACAACCGGCGCGAGGGCGAGATCCTGCAGGACAAGATCTGGAAGTCGACCGTCGAACGAACCGGCGGCCGCTTCTACGCAGCGTACGACGATGAATCGATCGCCCGCGCATTGCGAGAGATCGATCGACTATCACCGGGCCGAATCGAAACGCGCGAGTACAGCATTCGTCGTCCGCGATTTGCGGGTTGGGCACTCATCGCCGTGGGACTGTGGTTCACCGCGGCGATGTTGAAGTTGAGTTTTGGGATTTTTCGAACGTTTCCTTGATCGGAGGGCGGGTCTTGTTCTTCAGACCCGCCGGTTGTGGAGCAAGTGATGCGAAGCACCATCGGACTTGCGATTGCGGCGATTGTGTTGGGGCTGGTCGGCTACGCGTTCCTTGGCGTGGCTCGACTCGACAGCCACATGGCCGACGCCGGACAGCGCCTGTCGACACTGCAGTACGACCTGGCGCAGGAGAGCCTGACCGAAGCCGAGCAGTACGCGAGCCAGGCGCGGTTCGTGCCCTTCCTCGGCAGCGACGCGCGACAGGAGATTCGCGCACGTCAGGCGGCGATCCAGTACTGGCAGCGTCAATACGACGTGGTGTTGCCGGCCGGGGCCGAGCCGGTTGCAGCGGTGGACGAAGAGAACGTCGAGCTGCAGCTCGTTGTCGCGAACTCGGCGCATCGAGTGAACCAGCGGCTGTTCAAGGACAAGGGCTCGACCGTCAAGGCGCTCGAGGAGACCGCCGCCGGTTACCTCACCGTGTTGAAGAACAACACGTGGCATCCCGACGCCGCCTTCAACTACGAGTACATCATCCGCCTGCGCGATGCAGCTGCGAAGGGAAGCCAGCCGCCGCCGCCAAAGGAGAACGAGGAAGAGTCCGACAACGGCGAGTCGGGTGCGCCCACGCCGGCAACGAGCCAGGAAGGCTTCCAGATTTACATCCCGCTCGAACAAGGCGAGAAGAACCCGACCGGCGGTGAAGCCGGCAAGGCCTCGGCCAAGGAGCGCAAGGGCTGATGTTCAACCTGCCGCGCATTGCGCTCGACTCGTTCAGGTTCGCCGAACCGCTGTACCTCTGGCTGCTGGTGCTGCCGGCGGTCTTGTTCGTGGTGTGGACCTGGCGGTTCGTGCGTCGGCGCGGTGACCTGAAGCGGATGAGAGCGCGGCGCGCGTTGCCGGTGCGCGAGCGCCTCGGCGCGATTGGCGACCTCGCCTTCTGGGCCGCAGTGCTCGTGGCAACTGCGCTCTGCATCGTCGCACTGGCTCGACCCCAGGCGCTCGTCTCGACGGTGCGAAAGGCCAGTGCCGACGTCGTCGTCCTGCAGGACGCGTCAGCGTCCATGTACGTCTCCGATGTCCGACCCGATCGCTGGCGCCGTTCGGTGCAGTTCCTGCGCACGTTTGCGGAGACGCTCAGCTGGCAGGGCGACCGGGTCGCGCTCGCTCTCTTCGCGCAACTCGCCGCGCCTCAAGTACGCCTGACCAAAGATCCCAATGCGCTCTTTTTTTTCATCGACCACCTCGGCGATCACTCGCCGTTCAGGCTCGAGAACACGACGACGTGGGACACCAATATCGAAGAAGGTATTCGGTGGGGGCTGCGTCTGGTCGAGAAGGACGAAGAGGTCTTCGGGAAGAACGGCAACCCGAAAGCCTTCCTGGTGATCTCGGATGGCCAGGCATGGAGCGGCACGGTTGCGACGGCCATTCAGAATGCCCGCGCCATGCAGATCCCGGTGCATGTGGTCGGCATTGGAACCTCGACGGGCGGGATGATCCCGGAGCCGGCACGACCCGATGGTACGCGACCGCCGCCAGTGATTCGTTCCGTGCTCGATCGCGCCTCGCTCGTACAACTCGCTGTCGCTGGTGGTGGTGAGTATTTCGAGATCGGTGACGAACCCGATCGAATCGTGGCGTTCAGAATCGTGGACCGGCTACGGCGCCGCGCCGACATCGTGAAGGAGGTCGAGAGCTTCGACGAGCTCTATGGCCGTTTCCTGATGGCCGCCGCGGCCGTTCTCATCGTTGGCACGGCGTTCCTGCGCAAGCGAACCGAGCTGGTGTGGCAGGCGGCCGGCGCGGTGGCCGTCGTACTCCTCCTGGCGAGCATCGTCTGACGACCTCGACCACCTAAGGCCCAACCAAGGCGATTACAGGCTGATCGGCCCGGTGCTGTCACCGAGCTTGTCGGTCGTGACGTCGAGTTTGTCCAGCATCGCCACCAACAGGTTCGCCATCGGCGTGTTCTTCTGATGACGCAGGTGTCGGCCGCCCTTGAGCCGACCCGATGCGCCGCCGGCCAGCAGGATCGGCAGGTCGGTGTGATTGTGCTGATTGCCGTCGCTCAAGCCACTGCCGTACAACACCAGCGAGTGATCGAGAAGTGTGCCATCGCCATCCGGTGTTGCCTGCAGCTTGTCGAGGAAGTACGCGAAGAGGGCGACGTGGTACATGTTCAGGACGGCAAAGCGATTGATGTTATCGGGCACGTTGGAGTGGTGTGACAACGTATGGAACGCGTCGCGGATGCCGCTCTTGGGATACGTCTGCCCGCTCAACTCCTTGCACATCAGGAACGTGGAGACACGGGTGATCTCGGCTTGCCAGGCGAGCACCTGCAGGTCGTACATCAGCTTGATGTGCTCCTCGACATCGCGCGGCACTCCTGTCGGCGCGGCCGGAATCGGAAGATCGTCCGAGAGCTGCTGCCCCGCCTTCTGCACGCGTCGCTCGATCTCGCGGACGTCGGTCAGGTACTGATCGAGACGAGAGCGGTCGGTCGCCGGCAGTCGGCGCTGAAGTGTCGATGCCTCATCGAGCACCGAATCGAGCAAGCTGATCGACTGATCGCGCCGGGCTTTCCGCTGCGCGGCCGTGTTGCCGTCCCCGAACAGGCGCTCGAAGACGACCTGCGGGTTGTTCTGCATCGGGAGCGGCGCGTGCGGCCCCTGCCAGGAGATCGTGTCACGGTAGGAACAGCTCAGGCCGTCACCACAGTTCAGGCTCGGTTCCTCGATGGTCAGCTCGATCGAGGGAAGCGGCGTGTCCTGCCCGATCTTCTGCGCGGCGATCTGATCGACGGTGATGCCGAGCGAGGGCTGCGCTCCGACCTCTGCGAATGCTCCGCTCAGGAACGCGGCGGCCGCGCGATTGTGGTTGGCTGTGGCGCCGCTGCCGTAGGCCATGGCGTGGCGCAGGTCGCTGATGACGTTGACCTGATCGTAGAACGGCTTGATCGGCTGCAGGATATCCGGGAGCTCGTACCCGGAACCTTCCTTGGCCGGCGTCCACTTCGGCATGATGGCGCCGTGGGGGAAATAGACGCAGCCCAGTCGCGTGCGTGGCCCTGCGGCGGTCTGACCCAAAGCGGTGGCAGCAGGAATCATCGATTCCAGCAGCGGCAGCGCCATCGTGACGCCCACACCGTGGAGAAAGGTACGACGGGACAGGTGGGCCTTGGTAATAAACGCCATTCTTGACTCCAATCAACCGCCCTACTTCTTGACCCTCTTCTGAAACGCGTCGCTCTCGATGATGCCGGTCACCAGTGACGAGAATCGATTGTCGTTCGCCGCCGCCCGCCGCACAATCCCGCGCACCGTCGGCATGTCGTAGGAATGCACGGGGCGTCCCAGTGCATACGTAAAGAGCTTCTCGCTCGCTATCGTCATGAACGAATCGGACCGGCTGAGCACCGATCGGCGCAGATCGGCAGGGCCGGCGACCGGCGTGCCGTCGGCAAGCTGACCGGTCGAGTCGACCTTCGTTGGTCCGTCGAACTCACGCCATTGACCGATGAGATCGAAGTTCTCGAGCGCAAACCCCATCGGGTCCATGATGCGGTGACAGGACGCGCATACCGGGCTGGCACGATGCGCCTCCAGGCGCTGTCTCAGCGAGCTCGTCTTGGCGCCTTCTTCCCCCCCGAGATTGGTTTCGACGCCTGGTGGCGGCACCGGGGCCGGCGTTCCCAGGAGGTTTTCGAGCACCCACTTGCCGCGCACGACGGGCGATGTCCGCGTGGCGATCGACGTCACGGTCAGCATGCTGCCGTGGCCGAGCAGTCCTCGACGCGGGCTGTCGGGCGGCAGCTGCACGCGCCGGAAATGGCTGCCTCGAACGTTGGGGATCCCGTAGTGACGCGCCAGCCGCTCGTCGACGAACGTGTAATCGGCATCGATCAGATCGATGAGGCTGCGGTCGTCACGGACGATGGTCCGGAAGAGCAGTTCCGTCTCGCGGCGGAACGACTGGCGCAGGTTCTCGTCGAAGTTCCTGGCCTCCGACTGCAGGTGTTCGAGCTCGCGCAGGTAGAGCCACTGACCCGCGAAATTTTCGACGAGCGCGTCCGCCTTCTCGTCCGCGAGCATCCGCTTGACCTGCTGGTCGAGGACCTTGGCGTCGCGCAGGCGGCCCTTCGTCGCGACATCCAGCAGCTCGTCGTCGGGGATGCTGCTCCACAGAAAGAACGAGAGGCGCGAAGCCAGTTCGATGTCGCTGACGCGATAAACCTGGCCTGAGGCGACGTTGGCGGGATCCGCTTCCGCGCGATACGTGAAGCGCGGTGCGACGAGCACGCGGGCGACCGCTTCCTGAATGCCTGACTCGAAGTCGCCGGCCTCGCGTCCCTGTCGATAGAACGCCATCAGTGTGTCGATCTCACCAGCACTCACGGACCCGCGATAGGCGCGCCGCGCGAGCGTCGTCAGGATCGACCGCGCACACGTGGTCTCCTCGTTCGCGGCAGCCGGTTGACAGGTGAAGATGCGGCGGCGGCTTGGCGTGTCGCCCACGCCTGTCACGTTGTGCGGGCCTGTGACCACGAGGCTCGGCACGCCGCCCGGGGTGGTGAACGTGGCATTCGTACGGAAGTCAGAGTAGATCTCGTCGACGCCCGCGCCGCGTTGACGATCGGGCAGCGACAGGCCGATGGTGTGCGGGCCCGCCGCCACCTTCAACCGGAAGTTGCGGGGATTCTCTACCTTCACCTGCTCGCCATCGATGGTGATGTCGATGTTGGGCCCGCCGCCACGACCGCCCAGTGCGAAGTCGTACTCGGCGTCAAGCGGGAAGGTATGGTGAATCAGCATCCCGCCGCGTGTGCCGAGCGGCAGCCCATCGATGTGGCGGTCCTGAGCGAGCCCCGGTGCCGGTGTGAACGTCACCTGCGACGGCGCCATGGTCTTGTCGCCAACCGCCAACCGGCTGATCTTCATCGCCGCGGAGACGTAACCCTGAATGAGCGCGGGCGAGACGGCGAGCGCCTCGGCCAGATTGTCAAAGCCCTGGCTCGAGCCATCGGCTGGCAGCAACACGTTGACATCGATGTCGAGCGCCAGCAGATCGCGGATCGCGTTGGCGTACTCCGTGCGGTTCAGCCGGTGCAGCGCCGGCGTCGCGAGTGCCGCTTTCGGGTCCACCGCGCGGTCGAGTCGCGTTTCGAGCGCCGCTGCGAAACCATCCAGCACACTGCGCTCGGGACGACGAGCGCCGCTCGGAGGCATCATGCCGGTGCGGATCTTCTTGACGACCTTCTCCCATGTCTCCGCATCTGGCCCAACGCCCGAGATGTCCAGCGTGTCGAGCGTCAGCCCGGCGATTTTCGCGCGCTGGTTGTGGCAGCCAATGCAGTACTGCGTGAGGAAGGCGGCTTCCGGAGATGGCGTGCCCGCGGCCGCAGCTGCCTGCGGCCGCTGTGCATCCAGTGGCTCGACAGCACTCGACACCAGCGCGAGCGCCGCTGCCCAGACGCAGGCGGCAATCGGGATGGCTCCAAACAGGGTTCGTCTCCGATAGGTCATGGCTTCGGCGGTGCTGGATTCGCGGCCAGCTGTTTCAGTAAATCGATCGAGCTCGCCTTCGGACGCGCGGGGTGCGTTGCCAGGAAGACGCCCTCTGCCCACGTCATTGGTGTGCGTCCTTCGGCATCCTTCACGTCGAGCCGCGCGCCCTGCTGCACGAGATAGCGGATGATCTCGTCAGACCCCCTGTTGGCCGCGCCATGCAGAGCGGTCAGTCCCATCGAGTTCACCGCATTGACGTCCATGCCGAGCTCAACGCAGAACTTGACGGTCTCGAGCAGCGCGGCCTGGCCTTCGTCGAACGTCTGATCGAAAACCCAGTTCACGCCAGCCGCGGCCATCAGCGGGGTCGTGCCGGAGAACGTCGGAATATTCGGATCGGCGCCGTGCTTGAGGAGCAGCTTCATCACGGTGAGATCACCGGCGAGGGCGGCCGTGAGAAACGGCGTCTGACCGGTGAAGTCGACCCACGACAGTGAGCCGGTGATGCGCAGGAAGTCCCGGCGAATCGGAGGCACTTCCTTCATCCGCGCATTCACGTCGACACCTCGCTCGAGCAGGACCTGAATGAGCTCGAGATACGGTGCGCGGTCGATGCTGTTGACGAACGTGGCGTTGTCCAGGTCCATGTTGCGCGTCTCAACCGCGGCCCACAACGGCGTTCGACCGTACCAGTCCACGGCCTTGATGTCGGCACCGCGATCGATCAGAAAGCGCGCAACATCGGGATGGTTGTTGGTGATTGCGGTGATGAGCGGAGGGATGTCGTTGGCGTCGCGCTGGTTGATGTCGGCTCCGGCCTCGAGCAGCATGTCGACGATGTCCAGACGTCCGTCGCGTGCGGCATAGAGCAGTGGCGTCATCGCCCCGGGGATGGGTGGGCGCGAGCCGCGCGCGGGCAGTCCGCCGCGTACGATGCCAATGCCATGACCGAAGCCGGGTACCGAGTTTGGGAACACCCACGGGGGCGTGCGGCCAATCCTCGTTTTCGCATTCACAGACGCACCGCGGGCAATCAACAGCTTCACGACGTCGGGATGGTTGTCGCGGACGGCCACCATGAGGGCGGTCTGCTGAAAAGTGGCATCCGTGGCGTTGATCGTCGCACCACGATCGAGGAGCACGGTCACCGCATCGATGCGTCCGACGCGTGCGGCGTTCATCAGCGGGCTATCGCCGGCAGGGTCGGGAGCGTTCACGTCGGCGCCCGCGTCGAGCAGCACGCCAATCATGTCGGCGTTTCCGTTGCCGGCGGCGATCGAAAGCGGCGTCAGCCCATAACGGTTGGCCAACGTCACCTGGGCGCCAGCTCCCAGCAGCAGCTTCGTCGTCTCGATGTCGTCAACTCGCACGGCCCAGTGCAGGGCAGGCGTGCCGTCCTGGCCCGGGATGTTGACGTCCACTTTCTGTGCGACCAGGCTGCGAACTGCCGCGACATCCCGTCGCATCGTGGCATCGGCCAGCCGCGTATCACGGTCCGCTGCCGCGCTCGACACCGCCCCTGCCAGCACGAGCAAACCTGTCAGACAGACTCGTCTGCGCGACACACTTTCCCCCCTCATGGACACTCCACCATACGACTCCATTAGACAATCCATTTGACCCGGATTTCAGCAAATTTTTAGCAAGGAGCAACTCGGCAGTCCGGGTTACCTTTGCCCTTGCTTTTGCCCGTTGTCCTTTGCCCTCAACTCGTGCACTTTTGACCTGAAGGGAGTTCTCGATGAGAGCTTTGGTCCTCCTTGGCGTCTTCGCCGTCGTTGCCACGATGAGCGCTCAGCAGCCTCCTGGTTTCTCGCGGACCGTGATTCAGCGAGGCGATCTGTCGACGCCGGGGCGAGAAGTCGTCAGCGCCATCGCAGAGTTCCAGCCGGGCGCGACCGTTGGTCCTCATACCCACCCGGGCGAGGAAGCCGGATACCTGCTCGAGGGAACCCTGGTCTTCGAACAGGCGGGCAAACCGACAGTGACGCTCAAAGCCGGGGAAACGTTCTTCGTCCCGGCGGGCACTGTGCACGACGCGACCAACAAGGGGTCGGGCCGTACACGTGTGCTGGCGACCTACATCGTCGAGAAGGGAAAGCCAATCGCCACTGCAGCCAAGTGAAACAATGACCGGCCCGGGACCGGGACCGCGTTCGCGCCAAGGGACAAGTTGGCGACTGTCAAGGTGTTAGACCGATTGAAGATTCTGTCGCGCCGGCCGATTTCCCGGCAGACACCAACCATGTCGTCGTCCGAGGCAGATACGCGCGTCGTGCATGTGGCACGTCAGGGCATTCTTGACGCCCGAGGACACGTGATTGGCTACGAGTTGCTCTATCGAGACGGAGCCAATGGGCCGCCAGGTGCGGTTGGCGCCGACATGGCCGGTGCGCGGCTGCTGGCCGATGCCGTGCTCGATTTGCGCCTCGACACGATCACGGACGGTCGAACTGCATTCATCAATCTCACTCGCTCGTTGCTGCTGAACGGAGCCGCGACGCTCCTCCGTCCGGAAGCCGCTGTCTTCGAGCTGGGAGAAGACATCTCGGTCGATGGCGATGTGCTCGAAGCCTGCTACAGCCTGAGCGCATCGGGGTTCCGCCTGGCCCTCGATGATCTCGCTCCGGGCTCCACGACCGAGACGTTGCTGCCGTTTGCTGCATTCGCGAAGACGGACGTGCGCAAGCTGTCCAGGGCCGACGTCGCCGATCTCGCCCGGCGCCTCGCGCCCCGCGGGGTGCCGCTCGTTGCCAAGAACGTCGACACGCGTGCCGTCTTCGAGTGGACGCGCGAAGCCGGCTGCTCGCTCTTCCAGGGCTACTATTTCTGCACGCCGGAAACACGCTCCGGTGGCGCCCTCACGACACATCTCACCCATCTGCGGCTTCTCTCGGCACTCAATCAACCGCGCCTGTCGATGGACGAGCTCGAAGAGCTCGTGAAGCAGGATGCCGTCCTCAGTCTTCGAGTGCTTCAATGCATCAACTCGGCGGCCTTCGCGATCCGCCGCGAAGTGCGTTCGATTCGTGAGGCGCTCGTGCTCCTTGGCATGGGCCCGATTCGAAAGTGGGCCTCGGTCTGGTGCCTGGCGAAGCTGAGTGTTGGCGCGACGTCAGAGCTCGCGACCATGGCGATGCTGCGTGCGCGCGCCTGCGAGTTGATGGCCGAGGAACTCGACGTCGATACCAACGAGATGTTTCTCGTCGGACTCTGCTCGCTGCTCGACGCGATGCTCAATCGCCCAATGAAAGACGCGCTGAATGAGCTTCCGTTGTCAGAGCCCGCGCGCAAGGCGCTGCTCGGCGAGAAGAATCCGCTCCGTTCCGTGCTCGATGCCGTCATCGCCTACGAAACCGGATCGTGGGAGGATGCGTTGACGTCGGACCTGATCCACGATGAGGCGACGCTTCCACGCGCCTACGGCAACGCGCTCGCCTGGGCGCGCGAGATCTCTGCCGCCAACCTGAGCGCCTGATAGCCACGAACTCGTCGTCACGTGACGCGACTGAGGAGAACTACGGTCTCGATGTGCGGCGTGTGCGGGAACATGTCCACCGGCTGCATCGAGTCGATCGCGTAACCACGTCCCGTGATTCGAAGAAGGTCACGCGCCAGCGACTCCGGATCGCAGGATACGTAAATCATCGTCGACGGCTCGTGGTGCGAGAGGAGGCGATCGATCGTTGCCGGGCGGCAACCCTCCCGCGGCGGATCGAGAACGACCACATCGAAGTCGTGCGACAGCGAGCGCCGACCCGCACCGAGCGCGACTTCAACCGGCTTCGCAATGAACCGGCATCGGCTCTCCGGGATTCGGCTCAGGCGCCGGCTGGCTTCGCCATCTGCCACTGCGGCCCGGTTCTCCTCGATCGCGACGACTGTGTGACCGCGCAGCGCGAGAGGCAGGGCGAAGAGTCCTGCGCCTGCGTACAAATCCAGAACGACAGCACCAGCCGGAACTGACGCGAGCACTTGTTGCACGAGAAGTTCGGCGGCGCGGACGTTGGTCTGGAAGAACGCCGTGGGCGATATCAGGAAGGACGCACCACCCACCTCTTCGCGCAGCCGCTCGGGGCCCGCGATGTGTTTCGTCTCTCTCCCGAAGATGAAGGCATCACCGCGCGGGTGGAAATTGACGTGCAGTGAGGTCGGCGCCGCTGGTCCGGCAAGTGCCTGTCGTGAGGCCACACGCACGCGCTTGTCTCGTTCGCTCGCGACGACGATCGTGGCCATCGTTTCCGACCTCGTGAGGCCGGATCGGACCGCGATGCTCTTGACCTCGCGTGTGTCCGCCGCTCGACACGCATCGCGCAGCGCGAACGCGACGGCGTTGCCACGTTCGTCGTGCACCGGGCATTCCTTCACCGCGACGATGCGACGCGAGGATCGCGCGAAGTGACCCATGACGAGGGCACCGGCCTCGCCACGCTCGACGACGAAGTGGACCTTGTTGCGGTAATGCCACGGTGATGCGTGCGATGTGGCAGCGAGCATCGCACGTGCCACTGGTCCGGTGGGAACCTTGTCGCGCACGAGACGGGTCACGGTCTGGGCTTTCAGGGCGAGCTGGGCAGGATAGGCGATGTGTTGCCACGCACAGCCGCCGCAGATGCGTCCGTTCTCCGCTCGCGGACCGAAGTGCCGGCAGAGAGGGCTCACGCGATCGGGTGACGCGCGCAGGATCTCGACGACGGTCGCCGACGTGATGCCGGCGCGTGCGGCGCCGAGGCGCACGCGAACACGCTCGCCGGGAATGGTGAAAGGGACGGTCAACGGCTGGCGCCCCAGCCGGGCGACGCCGTCTCCGTTCAGGTTGAGCGACTCGATCTCGACGTCGGCGAGGTCGGCCACGATATGCGTACAGTGTCTGGCTTCAGCCGGACCGTCGCCGGCTCGAGCCGACGTGAACGATGGCTATCTGACATCCAGCAGTTCGACTTCGAACAACAGCGTGGCGTTCGGCGGAATCACGCCGCCGGCGCCCTGACTGCCGTAACCCATCTGCGGAGGAATCGTCAGCGTCCGTCGTCCTCCGACCTTCATGCCCGCGACACCCTTGTCCCAGCCCTCGATGACCTGCCGGCCGCCCAGGCGAAATGCGAACGGCTCGTTGCGATCGCGCGAGCTGTCGAACTTCTGGCCCTTATGGTCCGCCTTGCTCTGGTCGTAGAGCCAACCGGTGTAGTGGACAGTCACCTGACGTCCCGCGACGGCCTCATTGCCGCCGCCCGCCAGATCGTCCGCGATGATGAGTTCGGTGATGTTGGACTGGCCCATCGTCTCTGACTCCGAGTTTTCCGATGCACATCCGTAGGCCGCGACAAGAAGGGCCATGAATATTGCGGTTGTGAGCTTTGACACGAAGGTGATTATCACCCAACTCGCTGACGTCAATCCCTTGCCACGATCCTGAATAGAGAGCCGTACAATGAACGTCCCACTAATCAGGAGGGTCGTCGTGGCTCCACGCCGAGGTGTTCGTCTGGTTATTTCGCTCATCGGCCTGGCGGTGGTGGTCTCGATGGCCGCTGTCGTGCTGATGTTCTTCGTCGCGTCCCGGGGACCGTCCGTGCCGTCCTCGGCCACGCTGGTGCTCAAGCCGGGCGGCGAGCTGCCGGAAGTCACGCCTGACAACGTGGTGGGTCAGGTCTTCGGCCGCGAAGTGAGCACGGTACGTGGCTTCGTCGAAGCGCTGCAGAAGGCGAGTCGCGACGACCGTGTACGCGCTGTGCTGCTGATGCCGTCGTCGCTCGAAATGCCGTACTGGGGCAAGGTGCAGGAAATGCGCGATGCCGTGCTGGCGTTTCGCAAGTCCGGGAAGAGCGTGACGGCCTTTCTGGAATTCGGCGGCGATCGCGAGTTCTACCTTGCCAGTGCCGCCGACCGCGTGTTCCTGATGCCGACCAGTTCGCTGGATCTGACCGGCGTTGCCTCCTACGAGATGTTCCTGCGCGGGACTTTCGACAAGCTGGGCGCCGTCCCCGACTTCGTCCACATCGGCGATTACAAGACGGCGACGAACCAGCTCACCGAGCGGGGGTTCACGCCCGAACATCGAGAGATGGCGCAGTCGCTCAACCGCGACATGTACGATCAGCTCGTTGCGGGGATCGCCGAGGGCCGGAAGAAGAGCGAGGCCGAGGTCCGCGATCTGCTGGATCAGGGTCCGTTCACGGCGAGCAAGGCACTCGAGGCGGGCCTCGTCGATCAACTCGCCTATGAAGACGAGCTCGACGATCACGTGCCGGCACTCGCCGATGGCGGCGCGTCGCGTCGGATCGATGGCCTGAGCTATCAGCGCATCAGGCCCCAGTCGGTGGGCGTCCGGCCGGGATCTCGCATTGCCGTCCTCTACATCGTCGGCACGATCGTGTCGGGCAGGAGCGGCTTCGACGGAGTCAACGGATCGGTCGTCGGATCGGACACGATCGTCGAGCAGATTCGAAAGGTTCGCGACGACAGCTCGATCAGGGCGATCGTGGTACGCATCGACAGCCCGGGCGGATCGTCGGTCGCCTCTGACGTGATCTGGCGCGAGCTGAAAATCACTCGCGATGACGATCCGGACCGGCCGCTCGTGACCTCGATGGGCGATCTCGCGGCTTCCGGCGGCTACTACGTGGCCATGCCGAGCGAAACGATCGTCGCGCAGCCGGGGACGTTGACCGGCTCGATCGGGATCTTCGGCGGAAAGATCGTGATCGGGGGGACACTGGGGAAGGCTGGTGTCACGACCGAGGCGATCACCTCGGGAGCGAACGCGGATATTTATTCACCGTTTGCGCCTTTCACGCCGACGCAGCGCGAGAAGCTCGAGACGTTCATGGAGGGTTTCTACCAGAACTTCATTGGCAAAGTGGCCGACTCGCGCAAGTCCACACCCGAGGAGATTCACAAGGTCGCGCAGGGGCGGGTCTGGACCGGGCGTCAGGCGCTCTCGCACGGCCTGGTGGATGCACTTGGTGGACTCGATACCGCCGTGGCGATCGCCAAGGAGAAGGCGAAGATTCCTGCCGATGAAGACGTGCAGCTCGTGGTTTATCCAGAACGCCGCGGTCTGTTCGACGCGCTGAGCGAGCAGTTCGGTGGCGGTGGAACCGCGGGACTCTGGAGCATGCTGGCGGGAACGACCGAGCGGCGTGCGATGGCAGCCCTGTCGGCGCCGACGCGTCTGTTCCGGCGCGGAGAGCCGCTGGCGCTGATGCCGTTCACGTTTGTGAGGTGAGGAAGTAGGCGGGGCATCATGAGAACCACCTTCTGCGCAGCACTCTTTGTCGCCATCACGGCCGCGGCGTTTCACTCGAACGTGGCTGGCCAACAGCCTGCGGCGGCTCCTGCGTTCACGAGTTCCGGTCAGCTGGTCCGACCGCTCGATTACCGGTCGTGGGTGTTCCTCACCAGTGGGCTCGGCATGACGTATGGCCCGGCAAAGCCGGCCGCTGACCGGCCGCCGCTGTTCGACAACGTCTTCGTCACACGAACGGCCTACGAGACGTTTCTTCGCACCGGTACATGGCCGGACAAGACGATGTTCATTCTCGAGGGACGGCAGTCGCAGACCAACGTGTCGATCAACAACGGTGGTCATACGCAGGGGGACGTCGCGTTCGTAGAAGCGGCCGTCAAGGATACCAGTCGCTTTGCCAGCACCGGCGGGTGGGGGTATTTCAGCTTCGACGGTCGCGACGGACTGGTCGACAGCGCGGCGGCGCTGCCGTCGACCGCACGGTGTTACGCCTGTCACTCGGCGAACACGGCGGTCGACAACACCTTCGTGCAGTTTTATCCGGAGCTCTTCGCGATCGCGAAGGCAAAGGGAACCGTCAAGCCGACCTACGATCCGAACAAGAAGCCGTGAGCTAGCTGGCGCGATACACCGAGAGCACGCGCTGGACGACGTCGTTGTTGATCTCGACGGACATCCGTTCCCTGGCTTTCCCCATGTAAGCAGAGAAGAATCGCGCCCGCCGCTCGTTGAGCAGCTCGGCGCGGAATGCTTCCTGCGCCTGCTTCAACTCGTCAGGCGTCACGTCGTCGCGCTCCACCACGCGCACGATGACGGTGCCGTCGGTCGTTTGAATCGGATCGCTGACCGAGCCGGCCGGCAGCGAGAAAGCCACGCGATCGACCTCGGGGCTCACGCCGATGTCGGGCAATGCCGATCCTCGCGTGATGAGCTCGGTGTCTTTGACTGTCACGTTCTGCGCCTTGGCCGCCGCGGCAAAGTCACGCGCTGACCTGAGCGCTGCCGCGATGCTGCCCGCGCGCTCACGACTGAGCTCGGTGGCGCGTGTGCGGATGAGATCTTCACGAACCTTTTCCTTCACCTCGTCGAGCATCGGCACGTACGGATCCCTCCGCTCTGAAACGGCAAAGAACACCGGCCCGCGCGGCGTTCCAATCGGCTGGCTGGCGGCCGTGCCCTGGAGCGTGAACGCTGTCGTGGCAACCTGCGGCGCCGCGCCCAGACCCGGTACCGGATCTTCACGCTGGAAGAAGCCCGACTCCTGCACGGTGAGTTGGAGTTCGCGCGCCACCGGCTCGAGATCGGCGAGGTCCTTGATGCGGCCGGCGACCTGCGCCGCCTGGTCCGTGATCCGCTGATCGGCCAGCTGCAGCGAGAGCTGGTCCTGGATCTGCGCCCGCACCGCGTCGAGCGGCGTCGTCGACGCGGCGCGCTTGTCGATCACTTTGATGATGTGGTACCCGAACTGCGATTTCACGGGATCGCTGACCTGCCCGGGCTGCATCGTGAACGCGACATTCTCGAACTCCGGCACCATGCGGCCACGGCCGAAGTAATCGAGGTCGCCGCCGTTGGCCTTCGACCCGTCGTCTTCCGAGTATTTCTTCGCGAGCGCCGCGAAGTCGCCGCCGCTCTTCACCTCTTTGAGGATGTCTTCGGCCTGCTTCTTGACCGTGGCGTCGTCCTTGCCCTCTGTCTTGAGCAGGATGTGACTCGCCTTGACCTGCTCCGGCGTCTGGTACTGCTGGATGTTGTCGTTGTAGTGGCGCTGAATATCGCTCGGCGGGACCGCGACCTTGAGTCGCGCCTGATCGCGATCGAGCAGGATGTACTTGATCTTGCGCTGCTCACCGATGCGGTACTCCGCCTTGTGCGCCTCGAAGTGCGCGGCGACATCGGCATCCGTCACGTTCACATTGCTGCGGAAGTTCGTGGCCGTGAGGGCCACGACCTGCAGTTTCACTTTCTGATTGCGCTCGTTGTACTCACGCTGCACGTCGCTGTCGGACACCGCCATCCAGTCGGTCAGCGCCGCACGCAGTTTGTCGAGGACCATGCTGCGGCGCAGGCTTTCCTCGAACTGCGCCTTCGTCATGGGCGGATTCTGACTGAGGAGCAGCTGCTCGTAGCGCTGCTCGCCGATGAACCGACCGTTCTCCTGCAGCGCTGGAATCGAGAAGATCTGCTGCGCGAGCTCGTCGTCGCTGACCGTGATGCCGTTCTGCTCCGCCTCGATCAGGCCGACCTGCTCATCGATCATCTGCGACAGGATCTGCCGGTCGATGCCCAGCTGCCGCAGCAGTTGATCGTTCATGCTGCCGCCGAACTGCTGGCGGTATGCGAGCATCTGCGAGGCGTAACGCTGCTGAAAGTCGCCCGCGGTCAGGTTCCGGCCGTTGACCTCGGCGACCACTTCCCGCGCTCCGGCGCCGGTTCCGGTGGGAGTGGTCTGGACGAAGTCGGGGATGTAGAAAGCGACGAAAGTCAGCACCACGACAGCCAGGCTCCACTTGAGCCAATTCTTGTGGCGCCGCATCCGGTCGAGCATGGTCATAGAGGCATCCGCTCAGGAGAGTCTGTGGAAGTCAAGCCTGTAAACGCTCATCGTACGCTAGGAAGTGACACCACGGCAATCGTTTACCGTCGCTCAACTCCCTATAGTCCGAACCTGCAGGAACCGATGAAAAGAAGGGAAGTCACAGGCCGGCCTCCGCAAAGGGCCGTGATATTATTTAGTACATTTAGAAGGACTTAGCGGCTTTTGTGGCCGTTTCTGACACATTTCGATGCCCGCGTCTCCTCGGCGAGCGCTGAGACCAATCTCGAGCAAGCGTATGGCCTCGCCCCGGACTGCGAGAGGAAACCGGCGGTTGGATCTCACCGCCCGGCTGAAGGCGCGTGCCCGTACAATTCGGACCCGCGTTGAGCGGCGCGACGCGTTCATCGAGGCAGTTCGTGAGGCCAACGCCAGCCAGGACCCGCGGAAAGTCGCCGAGTGGATGGTGCGTCAGGCGCAAGGGTGGCTTCCAGCTCCGTGCTGGGTTGTGATCGCACACGACGTCAACGGACATTTGAACGTGCTGGCCGATGCCGGCCTGATCCCCAACCTGGGTCCGTCGCTGTGGTCAGCTGCCAACTGGGTCATGCGTCACAACGCCGAGTTCTTCTCTGGCGATCTGGCGAAGGATTCGCGTGGCGGTCCCGGCGCAGTGGGCTCGGCGATCGCATTGCCGCTGACCTGTCGCAATCGCAGCGTCGGCGCGCTCGTGTGTCTCGATCCTCAGCCCTCACGCTCGTCACCGACGATGGGACCTTCGCTGGTCCTGTCATTGCGACTGCTGCTCGAGCCGTCGGCTATTGCGCTCGACAACGCACTGGCGTTGCAGCGCGCCGAAGCGCTGTCGGTCACCGACGAGCTCACGCGCCTGTCCAATTCGCGCTACTTGAATCAGGTGCTCCGCCGCGAGACGAAGCGATCGATCCGCAACGGCAGTCCGCTGTCGCTGCTGTTCCTCGATCTCGACAGCTTCAAGCAGGTGAACGATCAGCACGGTCACCTTGCCGGGAGCAAAGTGCTGATGGAAGCGGCGGCGGTCATCCGCGGCTGCGCTCGCGAGACCGACGTGGTCGCGCGGTTCGGTGGCGACGAGTTCACGTTGCTGCTTCCGGACACCAACACCGAAGGCGCCGTGCAGGTTGCCGAGCGCATCAGGGACCGGCTGCGCGCTGCTCGATTCCTCGCCTCCGACGGCTTGTCCGTTCGGCAGACGGTCTCCATTGGTGTTGCGACGCTCAACTCGGACAAGCCCCGTACCGCTGACGAGCTGATGAAGGCGGCGGATATGGCCATGTACCGCGTCAAGGCCGCCGGGAAGGACGGGATCTACGTCGCCGACGAGGGGGCGTAGCTGGTGTTGTTGTCTGATTTTGCCGGCGGCGGGGATGCCGCTGGTTTCGCCCAGGAGGGCTCGTAGAATTGCCACTCGGCTCGTTTTTCTCGTTGTTTTCGAGTGACCTCGCCATCGATCTCGGTACCGCCAACACGTGTGTCTACGCGCGTGGCAAGGGCATCGTGGTCAACGAGCCGTCAATCGTCGCCATCAACAAAGTCAACGGTCGTGTCGAAGCGGTCGGCAAGGAAGCCAAGGACATGCTCGGCCGCACGCCCGGGAACATCGTTGCGATCAAACCGATGAAGGACGGAGTCATTGCCGACTTCGAGGTCACCGAGAAGATGCTGACCTACTTCATCAAGAAGGCGCACAACCGCAACGTCTGGGTGCGCCCGCGGATCGTCATCGGTGTGCCCTCCGAGATCACACAAGTCGAGAAGCGCGCCGTGAAGGACAGCGCCTACCGCGCCAAGGCGAGCGAGGTGCACCTGGTCGAAGAGGCGATGGCAGCTGCGATCGGCGCCGGCATGCCGATCACCGAGCCGTCCGGCAACATGATCGTCGACATCGGCGGCGGCACCACCGACATCGCGGTGATCTCGCTGGCAGGAATCGTCTACAGCAAGGCCGTGCGGGTGGCTGGCAACGAGATGGACGAAGCCATCATCCAGTACATCAAGAAGGCGTACAACTTGCTGATCGGCGAGCGCACGGCGGAACAGATCAAGATGGAGATCGGCTCCGCCTTCCCGCTCGACGAGAAGATGACGATGGAGATCAAGGGGCGGCATCTGATCGAAGGCGTGCCCAAGACGATCACCATCAGCGACGAAGAGATTCGCGAGGCACTGACCGAGACGGTGAACGTCATCGTCGACGCCGTGCGTGTCGCGCTCGAGCGCACCCCTCCCGAACTGTCAGCCGACATCGTCGATCGCGGCATCGTGCTGACCGGCGGAGGATCGCTCCTGAAGAATCTCGACAAGCGGCTGCGGGAGGAAACGGGTCTGCCGCTGGCGATGGCAGAAGATCCGCTGTCCTCGGTGGTACTCGGGGCGGGCAAGATGCTCTCCGATTTCAACCTGCTTCGAAAAATCTCGATTGATTAATGGCAGTACTCGACATCCGACAGCGCACCGGCTGGTTGTTCATGGCCGTCATGGTCGGACACATCCTGCTGATCTCGGCACAGGTGAACACCCGTCGCGGTGTGCCCGTGCTCGAAGCGGTGACGTTCGGCACCTTCGCCGAGGTGCAGCGCGGCGCGACCTCGGCGATTGGGACGATTCGTGACAACTGGACCAACTACGTTGCGTTGCAGGACGTGCGCGCGGAAAACGCAAAGCTCAAGGACGAGGTGGCGGCGCTCCGAATCAATCTCCAACAGGAACAGGCACTCGCGCAGCAGTCGCGGACGCTGCAGAACGTGCTCGAGTTGAAGTCGGCCGTTCAGATCGAGACGACGGCTGCCTCGGTGATTGCGGGTGGCGCCAGCCCGGAGTTCCGCACGATGACGATCGACAAGGGAACGGGAGACGGGCTGTCGTCCGACATGGCCGTGCTGTCGCCGGCGGGTGTGGTGGGGCGCATTGTCATGCCGACCAGCCGCGCATCCAAGGTTCAGCTGCTCATCGACCGTGATGCGGCGGCCGGGGCCATTGTCGAGAGGACGCGGGCCCAGGGCGTTGTGATTGGCACTGGGACCGATCGCTTCCGGCTCGAGCATGTGCCTGGTGCTGGTGACATCAAGGTCGGAGACCGTGTCGTGACCTCTGGGATCGAAGGGATTTACCCCAAGGGGTTCCTGATCGGTCAGATAGAATCGATCGACCGGCAAGGCGGGGAATTCACGAACGTGGTGGTTCGCCCGGCAGTGGAGTTTTCAGCGCTCGAGACCATCCTCGTGGTGTTGACTCCGCGAGCCAGCGAGGCGCCGTGAAAGCCGTCGGGGTCCTGATTGCAGTTGCGCTGGCGTTGGCGCTGCAGACCACGTTGGCCCAGTTGCTCGTTGGTGGATCCACGGCGATCGATCTGGTGCTCGTCGCCGTGGTGGCGGTCGCGCTGACGACGGGCCCGGTGAGCGGAATGCTGGCTGGCAGCGTGGCCGGACTCATTCAGGATTCGCTGTCGACCGGCGTGCTGGGAATCGGCGGGTTGTCGAAGTCGGTGATCGGGTTCGTGGCGGGCGCGATCAGTCAGCAGTTCATCCTGACGTCCGCGCTGCCGCGGTTCCTGATGTTCGTGGGAGCGACGGTCGCGCACGCGGCGCTCTTCATGGGTTTGAACGCCGGGCTCGGGCTGCGGACGTTTCCATCGCCGTGGAAGGCAGTGGCCAGCCAGGCGATCGGGAATGCGATCGTGGGCATGATTGCTTTCGCGATCATGGAGGCGCTGCCGGGGGTGATGGAGCGGCGGCGTGCGGGAAGAAGGCCGCGGGGATAGCGGCCGCGAGGAAGCAGGGAATCAGATGTCTCAGGGTGACAATCGCAGGCGAATCGGTGAGCGGTTGGTTGTGCTCCAGGTCGCCGTGATCGTGGCGTTTGCCACGCTCGGGATCTGTTTCTGGGTTCTTCAGATCGCGCAGCACGACAAGTACGAGGAGATGGCGGAGAACAACCACCAGCGCACGCTCGCGTTGCGTGCGCCGCGCGGCATTCTGTTCGACCGCCACGGCAAGATTCTGGTCGAGAATCGCCATTCGTTCACGATCTCGATCCTTCGGGAACATTCCAAGGATCTCGACCACACCGCCCGGCTGCTGTCGCAGGTTGCGGGGCTCGATCTCGCGCAGGTGCAGCAGACCATCGAGCGTCACCGCGGCGAGCCGTCGTATCGCCCGATCGTGGTGGTGGAGGATGCAACACTCGCGCAGGTCGCCGCCATCCAGGCGCGGCGTCTGGATTTCGAGCTTCCGGACGTTTTCGTCCAGGAAGTGCCGACGCGAAAGTACCCCGCCGACGCCCTCGCGGCGCACCTGTTCGGCTACGTCAGCCAGGCCTCCGAGTCGCAACTCGGCGACGGCATCGTGCAGGGCGCCATTGTCGGACAGCAGGGTATCGAGCGCGTCTACAACAAGATCCTCATGGGCGAGGACGGCGCGAGACGCGTGGTCGTCAACAGCGTCGGGCGCGAGATCAGCGAGATCGAAGAGATCCCGCCGACCGAGGGGCGCCGCGTCCAGCTGACCATCGATTACGACCTCCAGAAAGCGGCCGAAGCCGGCTTCAGACACGCCGGCTTCAACGGCGCAGCGCTGATCATGGACCCGCGCAACGGGGAAGTACTGACCTACACGAGCCTGCCCTCGTACGACCCGAACGACTTCGCCGCCGGCATCGATCGCGTCACGTGGGCGGCGCTCAACTCGGACAAGCTGCGGCCGCTGCAGAATCGGGTGATCCAGGGACGCTACTCTCCCGGTTCGACCTTCAAGATCGTCGTCGCGACCGCCGCGCTCGAGGAAGGCCTCGTCACGCCGGATCATCGGATCACCTGCAACGGCGGCGCGAATTTCTTCGGCCGCTTCTACCGGTGCCATCTCAAGGGCGGCCACGGCTCGGTCGACATGCGTCATGCGATGGAGAAGTCGTGCAACGTGTACTTCTACACGCTCGGCAACATGCTTGGCGTCGACAAAATCTACAAGTGGGCGGAGAAGCTCGGGATGGTCGGCAAGACCGGAATCGATCTGCCCAACGAGCAGGAGAGCCTGATCCCGAACACCGAGTGGAAGATGAAGCGCACGGGCGAGCGCTGGTACCCCGGTGAGACGATCTCGGTGTCAATCGGTCAGGGCCAGGTGTCGGTCACGCCGGCGGCGCTGGCCGTGATGATCTCCACCGTCGCCAACGGCGGAACCCGCGTGACGCCGCACGTGATCAAGGCGATCGACGAGGGCAAGGGATGGCAGCCGACGCCGGTTCCGGCCGTTGCCGACAAGGTTGCGTTCAAGCCCGACACGCTGGCGGCTCTCCGTGAAGGGCTGTGGATGGTGGTCAACGCGGCGGGTACCGGTGGCCGCGCCAGGATCGTCGGGCGCGATGTCTCGGGCAAGACGGGCACGGCGCAGGTGATCTCCAACGAAGGCAAGGCGCGCGCCCGCGGCACCGATCGAGACCTGCGCGATCACGGGTGGTTCGTGTTCTTTGCGCCGAGAGACAATCCCGAGATCGCCGGCGTGATCTTCGGTGAGCACAACGAGCATGGATACCTTGGGGCTCCGATCGCCAAGCATGTGATCGAGACGTACTTCGCGAAGAAGGAAGGGCGTCCGCTGCCGTTGCTGCCCGAGCAGACGCCGCCGTCGAGCAACGACGAGGATCCTGATTCACCGCCGGCGCTGCCGCCGGTCATCGTTGCGGACAACCAGGCGCTGCCGCCCGCGCTCGTGCCGGCAATTGCAGCGCGGTAGCGACATGAATTCGGGCCGAGTGCCGAAAGTCTAGAGACGAACGTGTTCGAACGCCGCCTTTACTATCACGTCGATTGGGCCCTGCTGGGTGCGGTCCTCGCGCTCTGCCTGATCGGTCTGGTGCAGATCTACAGCGCCACCGGCGGATCCAGCCTCTACGTGACGCAGATGTACGCCATCGCCATCGGGGTGGTTGCGCTCGTGCTGTGTCTCACGATCGACTACCGTTCGCTGGCAGACAAATCGCATTTCATCTACCTCGGGATCCTCGCACTCCTGGTGTTCGTGCTTTTCTTTGGCGTCGTGCGGGGCGGCTCGCGACGCTGGATCGATTTCGGACCGCTCAACCTGCAGCCGTCGGAATTTGCCAAGGCGGCTGTGGCGCTGGTGCTCGCCAAGTTCTTCGGCGAGAGCCGGCGCGGGGCCGTGTTCCCGAGTGACTTGATCGTCGCCGGGGCAATGACGGCCGTACCCTTCCTGGTGATTTACCAGCAACCCGATCTGGGCACGGCGGCCACGCTGTTGCCGATTCTGTTCATTGTGGCTTTCGCGGCCGGCATGCCGATGCGGATCTTCGGTGTGCTGGCGCTCGCCGCCGTGCTCGCCGCGCCGGTGGCCTGGAAATTCGCGCTCAAGGACTACCAGAAGGAGCGCGTGTCGACGTTCCTCGACCCCGAGGCGGACGCTCGGGGGGCCGGGTATCAACAGCTTCAAGCCCGCATTACCACCGGGTCAGGTGGGGCGTTGGGAAAGGGATTTCAGAAGGGAACGCAGGGTCAGCTGCGTTTCCTGCCTGTGGCACATAATGACTTCATCTTTTCGGCGTTTGCCGAGGAGCATGGGTTTGCCGGCGTCTTCGTGGCGCTGGGGTTGTATCTGTTCGTGATTCTCAGATCGATCGAGTCGGCCCGGCTGGCGAAGGACCGGCTTGGCGCGTACCTGGTGCTGGGAGTGCTGGCCAGCTTCACGTTCCAGGTGCTGTACAACATTACGATGTCGGCCGGTCTTGCGCCGGTCAAAGGTCTTACGCTTCCGCTCATGAGCTACGGCGGGTCCTCCATGATCGCCACGCTGGCAGGATTCGGCCTCATTCTCAACGTGCGGATGCGACGATTCACTAACTAGATTGGCTTTGGACTTCTGGCTTTGGGCTTTAGGCATGTTCTAGAGCCGAGAGTCGAGAGCCCCGAGCCTTCAACGGGCTGCATTGATGATTGTTCTGCTGGCCGCGCTCCTGCTCACGTACCTCGTGGTACGCGTGTCGGGAGTCCGCCTGCACATGCAGCCCGTGGAGATTTACGGGCATGAGCAAGGAGATGATCATCTCCTCGAGCGCCCACGAAACACGGGTCGCGATACTCGAGGACGACCAGGTCGCCGAGATCTTCATCGAGCGCGAACGGTCGCGTGGAGTGGTTGGCAACGTCTACAAGGGACGGGTCTCGAAGGTCCTGCCAGGGATGCAGTCGGCCTTCGTCGATCTTGGGCTCGAACGTGACGGCTTCCTGTATGTAACCGACGTTATTGCGTCCTTCGAGGAACTCGATCGATTCGAGACCGAAGAGGACGAACAGCCTTCATCCCCGGGCCAGGGGCTTGGGAACGGCGCGCCTGCCGGTGCCTCGACCGGTGGCCAGCGTCGCGACCGTCCCTCCGGACAGGGCGGACGACGCGATCGGGATCGCGACAAAGGCCCCGAGCCGAAGATCGAGGAGCTCCTCAAAGAGGGACAGGAGATCATCGTCCAGGTGGCCAAGGAGCCGCTGGGGACGAAGGGCGCTCGCCTGACCTCCCACGCGACGATGCCGGGGCGGTTCCTGGTGTTCATGCCGACGGTCGACCACGTCGGGGTTTCACGAAAGATCGAGTCACGCGAGGAGCGCTCGCGCTTGCGCGGAATCGTCCGTGAGTTCCGTGAGCAGACCGGCTTCGCCGGCGGTCTGATCATTCGAACCGCAGCGGCAGGACGACCCAAAGAAGACATCGTTTCCGACCTGAGCTACTTCCATAAGGTTTGGACTGAGATTCGCCAGAAGGCGGAGACCTCGCGCGCACCGGCCGTGGTCTATCAGGAGCAGAGCCTGGTGGCCAAGCTGCTGCGCGACCTCCTCACCGACGACTACTCGGCCATCCGGATCGACAACGAATTCGAGCACCGGCGTGTGCTCGAGCTGATCGAGCGGATCATGCCGTCGCTCGCTTCGAAGGTGAAGCTGTACGAGAAGGAATTTCCCATCTTCGAGGAGTACGGCGTCCAGGCGGAGATCGACCGCGCACTGCGCAGCAAGGTCTGGCTGAAGTCGGGCGGCTCGATCGTCATCAACCAGACCGAGGCGCTCGTCGCCATCGACGTGAACACCGGACGCTACGTTGGGAAGAAGACGGCGGGGCGGCTGGAAGACACCATCCTGAAGACCAACCTCGAAGCGGTGAAGGAGATCGTCCGCCAGATTCGCCTGCGCGATCTGGGCGGGATCATCGTCCTCGACTTCATCGACATGGAGGAGAAGAAGAACCGGCAGAAGGTCTTCCAGACGG
>JALDXQ010000051.1:0-40510 GCA_032156805.1 Acidobacteriota bacterium | reverse complement strand
AGGCCGAGTATCGCTGGGAAATCTGGAGCGGGTTCGACGGCGCGATCTTCTACGATGCCGGCAAGGTCGCCGATCACCGCAGCGACCTGAACTTTCAGGATCTGGAGTCCGATTACGGCATTGGTTTCCGCTTCAACACCAACAACGGCGTGATTTTCCGTGTCGATACTGCGTTCGGGAGCAATGATGGCAAGCATCTCTACATCGTCGTTGGCGGCATTTTCTAAGACCGCGCTCGCCGGCGTCGTTGGCATGCTGGCGGTGGCGGTCATCGTCTCGCCTCGGTCGGCGTCACCCCGTTTCTATCCCGACGACCCGCTGTGGACGGACAACGATCGCGTCGCGGACGCGTCGAAGGCCACGCCGATCGAGGACTCCAACGGCTACGACTTTCTCGTGAACACGCTCGGAGAACCGGGCGAGCGACGGGACGTCCGCGCGCTCAACGTCAACACCGTCGACGAAGTTCCCGATTCGAGCTGGTTCACCAACCGCATCGGCCGGATGGACATGAGCGTCGCAGAGATCGTGCGCGGACCCGATCGAGTCGAGCGCGTGGACATCACGGGCTGGCAGGTCTCGGGTGGCAAGACGACTGGTGTGCAGCCCGGCTTCCGCATGACCGATCCCGCCGGTCAGATCTACCAGATCGAGGTCGATCCGCCATCGAACCCCGAGCTCGCCAGCGGGGCCGAGATGATCGGGACGGCCTTCTACCACGCGATTGGCTACAACGTGGTTGACGTCTACCTGGCCGAGATCGATCGCGACAAACTCGTCATCGCGGAGGGAGCGACGATTCGAGATCCGCTCAACGGCCGCCGGCGCCAGATGAAGAAATACGATCTGGACGACGTCTTCAATCGCGCTGCCCGGCTCGACAACGGCCGCTATCGAGTGCTCGTCAGCCGCTTTGCTTCCGGCACGCCGCTCGGCAACTTCCGCTATTACAGCCGGCGTCCCGACGACCCGAACGATCTCGTCCTGCACGAGCACCGGCGCGAGCTCCGTGGTGCACGGGTGTTCGGGGCCTGGCTCAATCACGACGACTCGCGCGGCATCAACAGCCTCGACATGCTCGAGACGGCCAGCGGCCGGGCGTGGGTCAAGCACTACATGTTCGATTTCGGATCCATCCTCGGCAGCGGGACCGTCTACGCACAGCGCCACCGGCCGGGCAACGAGTACATGTTCGAGCAGAAACCGGGATGGTTGACACTGGCGACGCTCGGCCTCTACGTGCGGCCGTGGATCACGATTGACTACCCTGACGTGCCTTCGTCGGTCGGGCGCCTCGAGTCGGAGCGATTCGATCCGATCACGTGGAAGCCAGAGTATCCCAATGCCGCGTTCGAGAACATGCGGCCCGACGATGCATTCTGGGCGGCACGCATCGTGTCGAAGTTCTCGGATGCAGCGATTCGCGGGGTCGTGGAGAAAGCACGCTACAGCGATCCGGCGGCAACCGACTTCCTGACCAAGACGATCATCGCGCGGCGCGACAAGGTGGTCGCGGCCTGGATCAACCAGGTGTGCCCGGTTGTCGATGCGACGTTGTCGTCTGACGGGATGCTGTCATTCAGGAACGCAGCTGTCGACGCGAAAGCCGCGACCGCCCCTTCGGGATACGAGCTCAATTGGTTCCGCTTCGACAACGCGGCCGATCAGCAGACGCCGGTTGGCGGGACATTGTCAACGACGAGCGGATCGGCGCGCGCACCTGACGGGTTGATGACCGGCGATTTCGTCGGTGTCAGCGTGAAGGCAACGCATCCGCAGCAGCCCGGATGGGCGACGCCCTCAACGTTCTTCTTCCGCCGCGGCGGAACGGGTGCCGCGGCAGGCTGGTCGCTCGTGGGTGTGGAACGAGGTTCTGTGGCCGCGACTAAACCGTGACGATCTATTGCTAGTGACTGTTCTCCGCAATGCTAACGAACTCTTCCAGCGGGGGCGATTCTCAAATCCGCTGCCATGCGTACCAGGTCGGCGATTGAATCAGCTTCCATCTTCTCGAGTACCTGGTGGCGATGAATCTTGGTTGTCCGTTCCGAGATGCCGAGATCGTATCCGACTTGCTTGTTCAGCTGACCGCTGATCAGGTGCGCGAAGACCTCACGCTCGCGCGGCGTGAGCCTGTTGTAACGACAGCGTGTCTCGCGCTGCCGGGCGCGTGCCGCACGGCTTTCCATGTCCCGGACGACCGCCCGAGCCACCGCATCGAGCAGCACGGGGGCGTCCACCGGCTTGGTAAGGAAGTCGATGGCGCCTGCTTTCATGGCTCGTACGCTCTGGGGGATGTCGCCGTAGCCGGTGAGAAAGACAATCGGCAACGGGTTGTCTGCCGTCATCAATCGTTCCTGCAGGTCCAGACCGCTCGATCCTGGTAAACGAAGGTCGAGCACGATACAACCAGGCTCCAACGGCGGATCGACGAGGAACTCTTCGCCGGTTGCATACACCCGAACCCTGTAGCCGGCGTGCCTGAGGAGTCGGGACGATGCCGTCCGGATTGATTCATCGTCTTCGATCACATGAACGACGACTGAATCGGGAATGGTGGATTGCATAAACGGTATGTGGCGCTCCGGTTGCACCGCGCGTGCCACGGTAATTCGTTGCCCCCGCGCAGTCGCTGCGATTTTCGGGCCTCCGCGAGCCCTTCGGTCTGAGTGACCGCTTACAGGGAATGGCGGCCCGCGGCATGTCGTGGAGGTGATGGCTGGAGTGAGGTGGCGCCGGGATGCGCCTCGTTGTTGTCGGCTGAGGTTGGGCGTCCTCATTCGAAGCGCCCTCGAGCTGGGCTGGAATTTTGTTTATGGCCAGGCCGGTTTCTTCATCGATCATCCTCGTTTTCGCTGTCGTTGCCGTAGTGCATGGTCAGGCCGGCGCCACGCTGCAGGGACGAGTGTTGGATGCATCCGGTGCTGTGCTTCGTGGCGCCACGATCAGCGTGCGCAACAGCTCGACGGGGTTCGACCGCTCCATCGCCACGGATGACGAAGGCCGGTATCACATCGAGGGAATCCCGGCCCAGACGTATGACGTGACCGCCGCCGCCAACGGCTTCAGGTCCGCGGTGGTCACCGCGCTGACCTTCGACGTCGCCGGCACCGTCGTGCGCGACTTCCGGCTGGAGGTCGGTGAGACATCCGAAACCGTGGTCGTCCGGGCGGATGCCCCTCTCGTCGATCGCATGACGACCAGCGTCGGCCACCTATTGACGGTGCAGATCGTCCAAGAGACTCCGCTCAACGGCCGTCACTTCATCGATCTGGCCCTGCTCTCACCCGGCGCCCTCGCGCCCTCCCAGACCGGGTTCTCCACGACGCCCGTTCGTGGGATTGGCGCAGTCGCAATCAACACCGCCGGCAACCGCGAGGAGGCCTCTGCGTTTCACATCAACGGCCTCACTGCGAACAACCAGACGTTCGGGTCGCTCGGTTTTCAGCCGCCCGTCGCGAGCATCCAGGAATTCAAGGTCGATAACGCGCCGTTCAGTGTCGAACACGGCCACGTCTCGGGCGCGATCGTCAACGTCGTGACACGGTCGGGCACTAACCAGCTTCATGGCGACGCCTTCGAGTTCCTGCGGAACGACGTGCTCGATGCGCGAAACGTCTTCGAGTTCAATTCTTCCGAACCGCACCCGTTCGAGCGCCACCAGTTCGGCGGGGCGCTGAGCGGTCCGATCATTCGTGATCGTCTCTTTGTTTTCGCTTCGTACGAAGGCCTGCGACAGGAGCAGGGTCTCGACATCAACAGTCTCGTGCTGAGCGACGAGCAGCGTGCCGCGGCGATCGATCCGGTCATTCGAGGTCTCGTCGAATTGATCCCGCGCGCAAACTTCTTGGATGCCGGCGGCGCGCCGTACTTTGTCGGCGCAGCAGCGGCTCGCGTCGAGACGGATCACTGGACGGTCGATTTCCAGCAGAACGTCGGCCGGAACGACCGCTTCCATGCGTTCTATGGCCGTTACAGCATTCGATCGTGGGAACCGACGTCCGGCGGCAACAGCATTCCCGGGTTCGGCAGTGTTGGTCGAGGACCACGCAGTCTTCTCACGCTGAGCGAAGCGCATCTCTTCACGCCCGCGATCCTCAACGAGGTTCGCTTCGGTCGCAATCGTCTGGCGGGCACCATTGTTCCGGCCGCTGCGCTCAACCCGGAGGAGTTCGGGGTCCGGAACGGCGTCAGTCGCGCGATCGGGCTGCCGCAGCTGATCGTCGCCGGCGGCCTCAATTTCGGCGGCCCGGCAGGCTTCCCTGCCGGCCGCGATGACGCCTCGTACGTGATCGGCGACGTGCTCAGCATCGTCAGCGGCCGCCACGCCGTGAAGCTTGGCGGTGAGTACCGGCACTTCATCAACGAGAACTTCGCGGAGGGGACCGGCGCCTTCAACTTCCCCAGCGTACCGGCGTTCCTTGCCGGGACCGCGAACGCCTTCAACATCACGGTGGGCGAGCGAAGGAGCCTCATCGATCAGCGGGCCTTCGCGTTGTTCCTCCAGGACCGCATCGGCATCCATCCACGTGTGACGCTCGACCTCGGGCTGCGTTACGAATGGCACGTCACACCGACGGAACGGGACGACCGGTTCGTGGTCTTCGATCCGGGGACGGCGTCTCTGCTGCGCGTCGGCGTGGACATCGACGATGAGATTTACCGGCAGAACGACCTGAATTTCGAGCCGCGCGTCGGCATCGCCTGGGATCCTTCAGGCAACGGCCGTACCGTTGTGCGGGGCATCTACGGTCTCGCCGTGGATGAACCCGGCACCACGGCGGTTACCGGTACCGCGTCGAATCCGCCCTTTGCCAGACCAGTGACAGCGAGCGGATCGATTCCGCTTGGCAGCGCCATCGATCGCACGCAGGCGGTCGGCCTGGCCCCGGCCACCGTGGACCCGAACTTTCGAAACGCATCGGTACGATCGTGGAATTTCAATGTACAGCGTCAGATCGCCAGGAACCTCGCGGCCATGGTTGGATACTTCGGGTCGCGCGGCTCACATCTCCGGATTTCGCGCAACATCAACCAGCCGGTGAACGGTATCCGACCGTTCACCACCGTGTCATCCTCCAGCCCGATCCTGCCCGGCGCGCAGCTTGGCAACATCACCCAGGTGGAGAGCTCCGCCTTCTCGAGCTACCACGCCCTGTGGGTATCTGCCAGGCGCCCGCTCTTTCAGGGCCTGCGTTTCGACGCTTCGTACACCTGGTCGAAGTCACTCGACACGAACTCGCTCAATTCCCTTGGCTTCGCTGTCCAGGATGCATACGACATTCCCAATGAATACGGTCTCTCCGATTTCAACGCCCGCCATCGATTCGTGGTGACCGCGATGTACGAGCTGCCCCTCACCGGTCATTGGCTCTCTCGCGACTGGCAGCTTGCCGCGGTTGTCCAGTCACAGAGTGGCAACCCCGTCAACATCGTCACCAGCAGCAGTACTTTGAACGGCCTTCCGAATACCGTCCGCCCCGACGTGACGGGGCCCATTCGCATCGTCGGCTCAGTGGACCAGTGGTTCGATCCGTCGGTCTTCGCGGCGGTCGATCGGTTCGGCACATTGGGCCGCAACGTCGTGATCGGCCCTGCGTTCCACAACACGGACCTTTCCGTCATTCGGAACGTGCGAGTGGGTGCGCGCGCACGCCTGCAGTTCCGTGCGGACATCTTCGACCTGTTCAACCATCCTAATTTCGGCCCGCCGGGGAACGTCGTGGGGAGCCCGACGTTCGGCAAGATTACGAGAACACGTTTTCCGACGGGAGAGGCCGGCTCCTCGCGGCAGATTCAACTCGCGGCTAAACTCTCGTTTTGAGATGGGACGCTGGTCATCGGTGCAGCTCGTCTCGTCAGTCGCTCTCGCAGCGCTCGTGCTGCTCTGGAGTCCGACCGCTTCAGCACAGGCAGTGGCGCCCCGGACTGTCCTGACGCTGTACTGGAGCTCTGAGAGTTTCTCGGGTACTCCGGAGCTCGACGCTGTCATCCAGAAGGCTCTTTACGAGCATTCAGAGCCGATCGACTATCACGCCGAGTACCTCGAGTCGGATCGCTTCGGGGACGAAGTCGCCTCAGTGGCGCTGCGCGACTACATCGGCCACAAGTACCGTGGGATGAAGATCGACATCGTGATCGCTGTCACCGATGTCGCCCTGAACTTCGCGCTTCGGTATCGCGATGACTTGTTTCCCGATGTCCCGATTGTTTTCTCCACGGTGACGGCACCTGACGAGAGCGTCCGCAGGTCGGGCGGCCTTGCCGGGATCGTGAACGGGTCAGGAATCGGCGAAACCTTGCAGCTGGCGTTGCGGCTTCATCCGTCGGCCACGCGCGTCTTCTATGTGGCGCAGGCGCCCGATGCCTCCGTGCGAGAGTCGATGCGCGCCCAGTTGAGCGACGCCGTCGACCGTGTCCAGCTGACCGCCATCGATGCGTCGTCGGTACCGGACCTGGTGGCTGCTGTCAAGGCGGTTCCCGCCGGCAGTGTGCTCCTGTATATCCGCTACTCGCAGGAAAAGGGCGGGAACGTCCTGTATCCCGCGGACATCGCTCCGGTCGTGGCGCAGGCTGCCTCCGTGCCGGTCTACGGCATCTTCCAAAAGTATCTGGGCGGTGGCCTCGTCGGCGGCGTGACCGCTGCTCCGGAGGTCATGGGCGCTCGCATCGCAGCGATCGCGCGCAGGGTTCTGGGCGGCACGCCACCCCGCGAGATTCCGATCGACTATCCCGATCTCGTGCCGATGTTCGATTGGCGCCAGCTGCGCCGCTGGGGCATTGCTGAAGCTACGCTGCCAGCTGGCAGTGTCATCCTGTTCCGGGAGATCACGATCTGGGAACGTTACCGGGGGGCGATCGTGGTCACCGCCGGTGTCCTCCTGCTGCAGTCGCTCCTGATCGCGGGCCTGGTGTTCGAGCGCCGGCGGCGGCGGCGGGCTGAGCTGGACTCGCGGCGCAACCTCGCAGCGATGTCGCACCTCGATCGTCGCGCCGCGATGGGAGAGCTGGCAACGTCGCTGGCGCACGAACTGAATCAGCCGCTCAACGCAATCCTGCAGAACGCGGGCGTCGCCCAGATGATGCTGGCCTCCAGCCCCGTGCCGCCGGCGCTCAGTGAGATGTCGGACATCATCAGCGACATCCGGAAGGACGATGTGCGGGCCAGCGAGATGATTCGCCGTATGCGCGGGCTGCTACAGAAGCACGAACTGGAGGCGCGGCCGGTCGATCTCAACGAGGTGGCTCACGAAACGGTCGCCATCGTCCGGCCCGATGCACGGGCACGAGAGGTCGAGCTGGAGATGAACCTGGCGAATCCGCTCGCTCCGGTCCTGGGCGATCGCGTGCACCTCCAACAGGTGCTGCTGAATCTGCTGATGAACGCGCTGGCCGCCGTCAGCACCACGCCGCGCGAGCGTCGGCGAGTCCGTGTCTCGACGTCGCAATTCAACGACGAGGTGCGGCTGGCGGTGACCGACACCGGCACCGGTATCCCGCTCGACCGCCTGCGGCAGATCTTCGAGCCGTTCTACACGACCAAGAGTGAGGGCAGCGGGATGGGAATGGGGCTGGCGATCGCCCGCGGCATCGTCGAGGCCCATGGCGGACGGATCGAGGCCGAGAATAACCCGAGTGGTGGAGCAACGGTGTGGTTCAGTGTCCCGACAGGCTCGGCCTCGTGAGTGCGCATTCTCACTGGACCAAGGTTCACTGGACCAAGGGGCTATAGCCACGCCCTCGGGCGCGGCCTATGCTGATTGCGGTTACTGTCGAGCGAGCCAGAGGTGAGCGCTGCCATGCCCCTCGTTGTCGTCATTGAAGACGACGCCGCGTCCCAGAAGACGCTCACCCGCGTGTTGCGCGCGGGCGGATACGATGCCGCCACCTATGCATCGGCCGAGGAGTTTCTGGAATCGCCCCCGCAGGAGCCGCCCATCGGGTTGCTGTTGGACGTCCACCTCGGCGGGATGTCCGGGCTCGATCTGCAGCGCCGATTGAGGAACGAAGGCTCAACCGTTCCCGTCATCATCATCACCGCGTTTGACGACCCGCGTGGCCGGGAACAGGCGGAACAGCTTGGTTGCGTGGCATATTTGCGCAAGCCGTGTGCGGCAGAA
The DNA here is from genome assembly GCA_032156805.1 of Acidobacteriota bacterium. Classification (GTDB taxonomy): domain Bacteria; phylum Acidobacteriota; class Vicinamibacteria; order Vicinamibacterales; family UBA2999; genus Gp6-AA40. The sequence continues at coordinate 32,390 of JALDXQ010000051.1, read as the reverse complement.
ACGATTCTTGCGCTCCTCCGGCGTCTCGACGAGGAGGACTCTTCGCAGAACGGCAGTTAGTCGTTCCGACGCGCCGTGCGGCGGGCGACGCCCCCGACACTGACGGGCGTGAGCGGGCGTCCGACGACGCCCTGAATGGTCGCCACGGCGCTTCGAACGCCAGGGATCGACAGCCACTCGCCAAGTTCTAGGCCGCCCCCGACGAAGAGGGCGACCAGCAGCAGGGCACGACCCTTCCTTGTGACCTTCATCGCTTGCCTCCCAGGACGAAGTTGCTCGGCAGTTCTCCCATGTCCTTCATCTTGTTCAAATCGTTCACGTCGACCTGACGGGCACCGGCCGGCGCCGTGAAGCGGTAGTCGGTCGTCGCAACTTCGCCACCCGTCTTCCAGTTGCTGATTTGGATGCTGTACTGAGGGCCATCCGTCACGCGTTTGGACGTAATGACGTACCGACACGGAAAGGGATGATCTGGATATTGCCCCCGCCGGTTCCGGCAGATAGTGGGCTCGCGTCGCAACTGCGCGCCGTTCCGCGCGCGACGGGCCTCTTTCTTAGCACCAACGGACAGTAGTCCGGCGCTCGCTCGCTACATTGGGCTCGAGAGGGCTAGACATGACTCGAATTACATCCGCTTTTGCTCGTGTGCCTGCTGGTTGGCAGCGCGGGGCCGGTCGTGGCGCAATCCTCGGCAACCGCCCCGCCCGTTCCCGTCGCTGGACTCTCCACCACAGGCACCGCCATTTCGTCGACGAGAACAACCCTGGTCATTCGAAAGGACACAGGCGACTACCAACTGTTCGAGCTCAATTCGGATACAAGCCGACCGGCGAAGCTCCCCGTTGGGGCTTCTGTGAGTGTCACGTCAGCTGCACCGGATGGGTCAAGCGTCCCGCTTGCCTCATTTGTCCGCATGACCGCCCAGCCCGTGCAGGGTCTTCAGCCCCAGCCTACGGCCGACGAACCGGTTCCGGCTGGTGTAAGGCAGTTGGAGCAAAGCATCCAACGTCAAACGGCTCGCTATCGATTGGGCGTACGCGCCGGCGCGGCGCTCGATCCAGAGCAAATCATGCTTGGCGCGCAGGGACTGTTTGGACCTTTCTTCAACGAGAACGTATTGGCTCGCCCTAACCTCGAACTTGGCTTCGGCGAAGTCACGGACCTGATCGGCATGAACTTCGACGCCATGTACAGGCTGCCGATCACACAACGCAGCGGCCGCTGGAGCATGTTCTTAGGAGCCGGTCCGTCTCTGAATTTCGTGAAACTCGGATTCTCGGGTGATAACGTGGACCAGGACGAGGACTTCAGCTTCGACGACTTCGATCTCGACGTCGGCCTGAATATCTTCGCGGGTTTCCAATCCCGTCAAGGCATGTTCCTTGAGCTGAAATCCACGGTATACGCGGCTCCAGGCATGAGGTTCGTAGTGGGATACTCGTTCTAGCCGTGCGTCAACCGCGCCGCGCGTGCCGCGCTGTGTAAGGCAAGGATCTCGTCGATCGGGGAGAGATCCTCCTTCGATTACCGGCTCGACTCGAACGTCTGGCTCAAGAACGTGGAGCGGGCCCGCCCGCCGCCATAGGCCGCGAAACCGTCCAGTAGTCGCGTACGCCGAGAACAGGCTGGGGGAAATAGGACCAAGGGGCAATTTGCAGAGGAGGCTGACCTTTTCTAGACTGCCCAGCCATGAGGACAAGTCTGGCGCTCGGTATGGCGTGTCTGATCGCGTCTCCCGCAATGGCTCAGGTCGACCAGGTGACGACGCCGCCAGCGAACCTCGTGGTGTCCAACTACGACAACGTTCCCGTCGGGCCCTTCGGCGGTCTGGAAGGCAGCGCCTACGTCGCGCGGGTCGGCGACCCTTCCGCGGCGTGGTTCAATCCCGCGGGACTGGCACGGCAGAACACGGCGCAGATCAGCGGCAGCGCCGGTGTGTATCAGCGAACCTCGATTACGCCGGCGTCGCTGCCGAATCGCGGCGGTTCGTTTCAGCAACTCCCGAACTTCGTCGGCTTCACGTTCGCGCCGCGTCCCCGTGTCACTGTCGGTGCCGCGCTGGTCACGAACAACGCGTGGAACCAGGAGACCGACGCCGAACTGATCACACCCGTCACAGGCGGCCAGCAACGGTTCGCCTATTCCGCGGATTCCACGTTCGAGCGCCGTACCCTGGCGTTCAGTGCCGGCTACCAGGGCGAGAGTGCATGGCGCTACGGGGGCGGCCTGGCGTTCTCGTTGATGAACCTCCGCCTGGTGCAGAGTGCCAGCGATCGCATCGGCGATTCCTCGGGACTGAGATCGCTCCTGGTCGCGGCGCGCACATCTGGATCCGCGCTGCAACTTCGCTCGCAGGGAGGCGTGCAGTACGACACTTCGCGGTGGCGGTTCGGCGCCGCCATTCGCACGCCCGGGTTGACCCTTCATCGCAGTGGCGTCGTGACGCTCGACGGACTGCTCGACAGCGGCACGGCATCCCTCGGTGCGTCGGTCTTCGATCCGGAGGCCGAGTTCGAATACCACCTGCCGTGGGAGTTCCAGGGCGGTGCAGCGTGGGTGCGCGATCGCATGGAGATCGAGATCAACCTGGAGGCGTATACATCGATCGACCCGTACTCGATGGTTGCGACCGAGCAGCCAGTGCTGATCTACGGCGACGCCGGCGCGAACCGGCCGCCGACCGTCATTGCACAGCCGTTTCCCGGTTTCGTCTCCGCATCGGACGGCGTCGTCAACGTGAGTGTGGGCGGGCATGTCCGGCCGCTGCAAGGGCGCGATCTTCGCGTGCACGCCGGGTTCGGCAGCAATCAATCGCCAGTGGGCTCCGAGGACGTGGTGTTCAACAAGGTCGACCTTCTGACCTGGTCGCTCGGTGTCAGCGGTTCACTCGGCAGGTTTCAGTTTGCATTGGGTTTCAATCACCAGTCCGGCAATGCCGATGACGTCACGCTGCGCAATCTGCTCAATGGGCAACTGGTGCAGTCGAGGATCGACGTCGGCATGACGGGATTCATCTACTCGATCGCATATCAGTTCTAGCGCACGCCACTTCCTTACCTCTCGTTCGTCGTTCCTACTGGAACCAAGGGCAATTGAGTGTGTCGGCTGCCTACAGTGTCGTTCACGCTCTCCATCTGTCATCTCGCTCGCTCCGACTTCATCACGGCAAGCGGCGGTCACGGGATGTCGTGGTCTCGACGACATCGATCTCGCGGCCACCCAGACTGCGAGCGACGGGCGTTGGTGTCAGAGTTGCAGCTCGCGTCGAGATGATGAACCGTGTGAAGCTCTCCGTTGCGGGTTCTCTTGCGCTGTGCTGCCTGCTTGCGGCGTGTGCTGCGCAACCCGAAGACGCTCGACGAGACGCGGTTTCGTCGTCGGCGGCCTCCGCTGATGGGTTGCCGTCGTGGAACGACGGCACTGCCAAGAAGGCGCTCGTCGACTTCGTTGCACGATCGACACAGCAAGGCGGAGCTGACTTCGTACCGCCGGCCGAACGTATCGCGGTGTTCGACAACGACGGCACGCTCTGGTCGGAGCAGCCGATGTATTTCCAGCTCGCCTTCGCGCTCGATCGCATCAAGGCGCTGGCCTCGACGCATCCGGAGTGGAAGACCACCGAGCCTTTCAAGAGCGTGCTCGCCGGCGATCTCAAGGGCGTCATGGCGAGTGGCGAGAAGGGGCTGATGCAAATCATGGCGGCGAGCCACGCCGGGAACACCACGGACGAATTCGAAACGATCGTGTCCGACTGGATGGCATCGGCGCGGCATCCGACAACGAAGCGCCGTTATGACGAGATGGTCTACCAGCCGATGCTCGACGTGCTCACCTATCTCCGGGCGAACGGGTACAAGACCTTCATCGTCTCGGGCGGCGGCACCGAGTTCATGCGCCCCTGGGTCGAGCGCGTGTATGGCATCCCGCCCGAACAAGTCGTGGGCAGCCGCATCAAGGTCAAGTACGACGTGCGAGATGGCGTGCCCGTGCTGCTGCGGCTCCCCGAGATCGACCTCATCGACGACAAGGCCGGCAAGCCGGTCGGCATCCACCAGGTGATCGGCCGGCGGCCGACGATCGCGTTTGGCAACTCCGACGGCGACTTCGAGATGCTCGAGTGGACGACGAGCGCGCAAGGGCCACGGCTGGGTGTCATCGTGCACCATACCGACACCGATCGCGAGTGGGCCTACGACCGAGATTCCCACATCGGGCAGTTGGCGCGTGGCCTGGACGAAGGTCCGAAGCGCGGCTGGGTCATCGTCGACATGAAGCAGGACTGGAAAGTGATCCACCCGCTCCAGAAATGAACGAACAGACGCGATGTCTCGACCAGGAAACGTCGCGCCCGGCGTCTTGACCATGATTCGCTGCGGCGGCTTTTTCGCATGACGGATCCGCGCGCGCAATCGGCTGGCGGCGCCCGCGAGCGCCTGCCTCCCGCACTGGGGTTGCTGTTCTTCGTACCGCTCGTGCTCGTTGGTAACGAAGTCGGCTCCTTGCTGCGCTATCCTGACATCGGCGCGGCGGTACTCTTCCCGCCATACGCCGTGCTGACCGCCGTCCTCCTGGTGTGCGGCCGTCGCCGCGACTGCATCTGGTACATCGTCGTTGGTTCCCTCGCGCACTTCGTCACACACTGGCCCCAGTGGTCCGTTACGTGGGTCCTGTTCGCCGATGTCGCCAACGTCGCACGAGCCGTCGTGGCTGCGCTGCTGCTGCGCCACCTGCTGGGTGAATCCACGCGTATCGACAGCATCCGCCGGCTCTTGCTGTTCTTCAGCGGTGCCGTGCTGATCGCGCCCGCTGTCGGCGCGACGATCGGCGCCGCGAACGTCGTCGTGCATGGGGCGTCGGACTCCTACGCGCGGCCCTGGATCGGTTGGTTCGTCTCGAACGCGTTGACCGGGCTGGTCATGCTCCCGGCGTGCCTCTCGATCTTCGAGGCGGCCTCTTCATGGCGGCGACTGCGTTTTCAGCGCAGCCGCGTCATCGAAGGAGCTCTGCTCGGTCTGGCGCTCAGCCTGACGTGTGTCGTTGCGTTCATCGGAGGCTCCGGCCGGCAGTATCTCGCTCTGCCTCTCTATGCGCCGCTGGGCGTCCTCATCTGGGCCGGGCTGCGATTTGGCGCCGCCGGGGCCAGCTTCGCGCTCATCGTCGCGGCGTTTGCGGCCATCTGGGGTGTCGATCGTGGCGCAGGTCCGTTCATCGCGCCGTCGCCCGAAGACAATATCTTCGCACTCCAGATATTCGTGCTGTTCACGTCGGTGTCCGTGTTGTGCCTGGCAGCGATCGCGACGGCGCGGCAGAACGTCGTCCGTCTCCATCGTGCGCTCCTGGCGTCGCTCCAGGATCACGTGGCCATTCTCGACGCAGCCGGCGTCGTGCTCGAAGTGAATGACTCGTGGCACCGCTTCGTGGAGTCTGCACAGGCCGCGCCGTTCCATCGCGTACGCGTCGGAGAGTCCTACGTGGACGCGCATCGGGCGGCCGCCCGCCAGGGCGTACGCGCGGCCGCGGACGTGCTGGCGGGCGTGACGAGCGTGCTCGAGGGCGACCGGCGACGCTTTCAGCTCGAGTATGCGCACTATGCACAAGCAAAGCACGAATCGTTCATCACCACGATCGACGCACTCGAGCGGCCGGATGGCGGCGCTGTCGTCATCCGGACGAACGTGACGACACGGCACCTCGCGCAACTCGAGATCGAAGAGCAGCGCCGCGAGCTGTCGCACCTGGCGCGCGTGTCGGTGCTGGGTCAGCTGTCGGGCGCCTTCGCTCACGAGTTGAATCAGCCGCTGACCGCCATCCTGAGCAATGCCGAGGCTGCCCGTTGCCTGCTCGGTCGCCAGCCGCCTGACGTCGAGGAGCTCTCGCTCATCATGGAGGACATCATCGCCGACGACCAGCGTGCGGCAGCGATGATTCAGCGCCTGCGTGCGCTGCTCAAAAGAGGTGACCGGCGCGTCGTGCCGATCGATGGCCGCGAGCTCGTCGAGGAGGTGCTGCACCTCGCGCGGACGGAGCTCATCACGCGCGGCATCGAGGCCACGGTTGCCGTTGCGCCGGACGTGCCGCGCTTCCGGGGCGACAAGGTGCAGTTGCAGCAGGTGCTGTTGAATCTGATTCTGAATGCGGGCGAGGCGATGACCGCCACGGACATTGCCCGACGGCGACTGATCGTGACGGCCAGCGTCGAGTCCACCGGCGATGTGCATTTGAGCGTCCGCGACTTCGGCTCGGGCATCGGGCCGAATCTGATCGATCGATTGTTCGAGCCGTTCGTGACGACGAAAGCCGATGGCCTCGGACTGGGACTCTCCATTTCCAGGACGATCATCGCTGCGCATGGTGGTCGACTGTGGGCCGAGAACAATTACGACGGCGGCGCCACGCTCCACTGTCTGATTCCAGCGATGGATTCGTCGGGCGGTTCGCCTCCCGAGCTCGAAGCCGCCCTGAGCACGGTTCGAAATCCGTGAGTGAAGACCCGCGAACGAGAGCCCAGCCGCTGGCCATCGCGATCGTTGACGATGACGCGTCGGTGCGTGTGTCTTTCCTCAGGTTGTGCCGTGCCGTTGGCTACGTCGCTACCGCCTACGCATCGGGAAAGGATTTCATCGCGGCACTCGAACGGGATCCCTCCTGTGCGGACTGCCTCATCCTCGACACGCGCATGCCGGGGATGAGCGGGATCGAACTACAGCGGCACCTGATCGCCCACGGCATAGAGATTCCCACCATTATCGTCACCGCCGACGAAGCGCCCGATGGGGCCCTGCACTACGTCGCGTCTGGCATCGCGGCGTACCTGGTCAAGCCGATCTCCGGCGAAGACCTGCTCGCCGCCATCGCCCGGGCCATGCGTACGTCCTGAAATCCGGTTGGCTCTTGACCTTTCCACTGTGCACCAACACAACCTGCTGATGCTGGACGGTGTCCGGCTCGACACAATCGTGGACGAGCGGACACCCGTCACCCTGCGTCCGCCGATTCTGGCGGCAACCGGAAGTCACGCTATCGCTCGACCTGACAAGACGTTGCAGTTCCATCGCGAATCGGCCGCTGATGGCAGTGACGTTGCCCTCCTTGGCCGCCATGAGACTTTCAACTCGCTGGATCGTTGCCTGTGTCGTGGCCTGCCTCTCACTCACGCCACTCGATGCTGCGGCGCAAGGGGACCAACCATCTCCTGACAAAACACTCTCTCCTTACTTCTTTGTCGAAGGTGGAGATCCCGCCATCGATCGCCTGCCGTTGAAAGACACGCGCGTCGACGTGGCGATCACCGGTGTGATTGCCGACGTCACGGTGCGGCAGGTGTACGAGAACCGCGGTGAACGGCCGCTGCACGCCCGCTACGTCTTTCCTGCCTCGACACGCGCCGCGGTGTACGGCATGACGATGACGATCGGCGATGTGCGGATCGTGGCAAAGATCAAGGAGCGCGAGACGGCCGCGCGTGAATTCGAGGCGGCGAAACAGGAAGGAAAGAGCGCGTCACTTCTGGAACAGAGCCGTCCTAACGTGTTCACCATGAAAGTCGCCAACGTGCTCCCCGGCGACACCATCCAGGTCGAGCTCAAATACACCGAGCTGCTCGTACCGGCAGATGGCGTGTACGAGTTCGTGTACCCGACGGTTGCCGGCCCCCGCTATTCGGAGAGGCGGGAGAGCGAGGCTTCACCTGGAGATCTGTTCGTCAGGACTCCGTATACCCGCCAGGGCGAGGCGCCTCGCAGTCAGTTTCACCTCGCCGGGGTGATATCGACTGGAGTACCGATTCAGGATCTGGCCTCGCCGTCGCACGAGATGCTGTTCCGGGCGAATGGTCCAAGCCGCGTGGAGATGACGCTGCCCGACTCTGAAGCGTTTGCCGGCAACCGGGATTTCATTCTCCGTTACCGGCTGGCCGGTCAGCAGATTTCGTCGGGCCTCCTTCTCTACGAGGGGCAGGAAGAAAACTTCTTTCTGCTCATGGCCGAGCCACCAGACGCCGTCAGGCAGGAGGAAGTCCCACCGCGCGAGTATGTGTTCGTCGTGGACGTCTCGGGCTCGATGTACGGGTTTCCGTTGGATACGGCCAAGACGCTGATGAGCGACCTCGTCAACGTGCTGCGTCCTTCCGACACCTTCAACCTCGTTGTCTTCGCGGACGGCTTTGAGACGTTCTCGTCGGTATCTGTTCCGGCGACGCGTCCGAATCTCCTGCGAGCGCTGCAGTTTCTCGGGCGCAAGGAAGGGGGTGGTGGAACGCGGCTCCAGGCGGCGCTCGAAAGGGCGGTGGCCATTCCCCGTCAGCCCGCGGTGTCGCGCAGTGTCGTTCTGTTGACCGACGGCTACATCGAGGCTGAAGCGGCGGTCTTCGATTACGTTCGTAGTGAGCTCGACGATGCCAACTTCTTCGCGTTTGGGATCGGCAGCAGCGTGAACCGCTTCCTCATCGAAGGCGTGGCGCGAGCGGGCCTCGGTGAACCGTTCATCGTGACCGAGCCCGCTGAGGCCGCCGACGCGGCGGCAACACTGCGACGTTACATCGACTCACCGGTCCTCACCAACATCGAGCTGACGTTCGCAGGATTCGATGCCTACGACGTCGAGCCGCGGAAGATCCCGGATCTCTTTGCCAGCCGCCCGATTGTCGTCTTTGGAAAATGGCGTGGCGAGCCCATCGGGACGATCGAGATCTCCGGGCGGACGGGGCTGGGCCACTACCAGAGTTCCATTGCCGTCACGCAGGAGACGGTCAACGTGAGCCATGGTGCCCTTCGCCATCTCTGGGCCCGGACGCGCATTGCCGACCTGTCTGATTTCGGCCCCGGTAATCCCGATGCCGATCGTGTTGCCGCGATCACCTCGCTGGGTCTGACCTATGGCCTGCTCACGCGCTACACGTCGTTTGTTGCGGTCCAGGAGCTCGTGCGGACATCGGCAAGTGGTGACGAGGTGGACCAGCCGCTGCCACTTCCGGAGGGTGTGTCGGATCGCGCCGTCGGCGTCACCCAGGGCTCCGAACCAGAGCTTTTCTGGGTCGCGGTCATTGCCTTCGTGTTGCTGGGTTGTGTGAGCCTGATGCGCGCGCGAAGCGGGCGGCCGGGAGTTGCGGCGTGAAGGCGAAGCTTCTTGTGCTGGCGGTGGTGGCGCTTGTCGTCTGGGGGCTGAAGCGACACTACTCCGACGCACGCGCGGATGATCTCTGGTGGATTCTGACGCCGACGGCGCAGCTGGTCGGCACCGTCACGGGAGTCGGGTTCATCCAGGCGCCGGGAGAAGGATATGTCTCGCATGAGCGTCTCTTTCTGATCGAGAAATCGTGCGCGGGGATCAACTTCATGGCCGCAGCGTTCCTCGTGCTCGTGTTCACGATCTTCCGGCGTGTGACGTCGGCGGCATCGGTTGCCCTTGTATTGATCGGCAGCTTGTCAGCGGCGTACGTGGCTGCTGTGCTGGTGAACACGGCTCGGATCGCGATCGCCTTGTGGCTGAGCGCGCATCCCGTGTCGCTGCAGGTATTGACGGCTGCCGACGTCCATCGCCTCGAAGGGATCGCGATCTACTTCGTTGGGCTGACGGTGCTCCACGAGCTGGCGCGGTGGCTCGATCGCAGTGCCGCGATGGCGAGATGCAGATCGTGAGCGGTGCAATGACTAAAGCGATCGGCCGAGGTGTTCGGCGTGCGGCACTGCCGCTCGCGTGTTATTACGCTGTCGCGCTGGGCCTTCCTCTGGCCAACGGCGCGGCTGGTGCTGGTCGACCCTTCGTGCGGCACGCTCTTGTCGTACTGGTCGTTCCGATCATCCTCACCGTGCTCGTCAGCACGACGTGCGAGATCGCTCGCCGGCTCGGCCACGTGCAGTCCAGGTTGTCTCTCCTGTTCGACCGACCTTCACGCCGAGCTCAGCGCTGGTGGCAGTCGGCGAATCGTTGTTGATTGGTGATCACAGTCCACAATCAACAACGATTCACAATCAACGATCAAGAGTCGGAAATCCGAGGATTTACGACCTGGGCACCAGCTTGAGAATTCGCCCCTTTGCGTTGTCAGTCAGCAGATAGATTGCGCCGTCAGGGCCCTGCCGCACGTCGCGATAGCGATCTCGTGACGGCTGCAGGTCCTGCAGCAGCCGCTCTTCACCAACGATCTGATCGCCTTTCAGCGCCAGCCGCACCAGGTTCGTGCTGCCCAGCCCGCCGATGAACATGCTGTTCTGCCATGCCGGAAACAGTTTCCCTGTGTAGAAGATCATCCCGCTCGGCGCGATGTTCGGGTCCCAGTAGTAGCGCGGCTGTTCCATGCCGTCCTTCTGCTGGATGCCGCCGGTGATCGGCGGTCCCTGATATTCGATGCCGTATGCGATCGTCGGCCACCCGTAGTCCTTGCCCTTCCGCGCGACGTTCACTTCATCGCCGCCGCGGGTGCCGTGCTCGACCTCCCACAGTTCACCGGTGGTCGGGTGCAGGGTCGCCGCCTGGACGTTGCGATGACCGTAAGACCAGATCTCGGGCCGGACGCCCTGCTTGCCGACGAAAGGATTGTCCTTGGGGATCGATCCGTCAGGATTGAGCCGCACGATCTTCCCGATCAGGCTGTCCATGTTCTGTGACTGCATGCGTCCCTCGGTGATCGATCGGTCGCCCATCGTGATGAACAGCGTGCCGTCACGGCTGAACACGAGCCGGCCGCCGAAATGCAGTGGCGAATTCAGCGAGGGCGCCTGGTGGAAGATCACCTGGATGTTCTCGACCTTCGGCACCGCGCCGTCCACGAATGTGCCTCGTGCCACCGCCGTATTGTTCATGCCGCCGTCTCTCGGCTCGGCGTAGCTCCAGTAGATCAGCTGATTCTTCTGGTACGACGGGTCGAGCGCGACGTCGAGCAATCCGCCCTGCCCGCGCGCGTCGACCGCGGGAAGACCGGCGACCGGTTCGGACATCTGCTTGCCGTCGGCGCTGACCACGCGCAGGCGTCCGGGCCGCTCAGTGACCAGCATCTTGCCATCGGGCAGGAACGCAAGACCCCACGGGTTGACGAGCCCCTCAGTGAGGGTGACGACCTCGAAGGCCACGTTGGTCTTCTGCTCGGGCGCCCGCGTCTGCCCGGCGAATGCCGGTTTCTGATCCGGTGCATTCGGTGGGCGCGTGTTCAGTCCGTTCTCGGGACCTCCACCAGGAGGCCCACCACCACGCCGACCGCCTGGAGGGGCACCCGCAGGCGCACCTGCTGGAGGAGCACCGGGTTGTTGAGCGGCCACATACAGCGTGGAGCCGAGGGCCAAGGCCACTGCCACCGCAAGCACGACTCTGTTCATCATCAAATCTCCGTCTGTACGAATCGCATGATCATGTCACGAGAGGGCATCGCCGGACCACGTCCTGGTTGGGTACCTCTTACCGGGCCCGTGGCCGCCTGCGGGATCCCGGCGTCGGTTCCCGGCCCGACGACTTGGCAATCATCACTTCCGTCGACTTGATGATCGCCATCGCATCGTCGCCGCGCCGAAGTTTCAGCGCGCGAACCGCATCGGCCGTGATGACCGCAGTCAGCGACTGGTCGCCGACCCGCAGCCGGACCTGGGCGAGCAGGCCATCGATCCGGACTTCGTCGATGAATCCACTGAGACGGTTTCGTGCGCTGAGGCCGTCCAGCGATTCGTCAGCGGCGGCCACGGCACGCCGCTTCGACCCAGGCTGCTGACGCGCCAGCAGACGCTCGATCTCGGACTCCGCGACACGATGGTGTCCGCCTTCCGTGCGTGTCGTTCGCACCTGGCCAGTGTGGACCCATCGTTTCAGCGTCGAGTAGGCGACCCCCAATTGCCCGGCGGCCGCTCTGACAGTGAGGAGCGCCATAGCTTCTATTCTACGGTTCTGTAGCCGAATAGGTCGATACGGTCGGCTCAGTGAGCCGATTTGGTGCGAATTATGAGTACACTAGATCGTCGAGCATGTCACGTCTCATCAGAACTGCGGTCATCGTCATCGGGCTCGTAGTGGCCTGCGGGGTGGCGGGTGCGGCGCAGCGCCGGCCGACGGTTGCTGCGGCTGCCAACCTGAATTTCGCGCTCACCGAAATCGCGGCGCAGTTCGCGCGCGAGCGGGGCACGCCGGTCAATGTCGTCTTCGGCGCCTCGGGGACGTTGACACGGCAGATCCAGGACGGCGCCCCATTCGAGCTGTTCCTGGCCGCCGACGAGGAGTTCCCCCGCCAGTTGACAGCCGCCGGCCTGACCCGTGACGACGGCATTGTCTACGCGACCGGACGCCTGGCCCTGTTCGCCCCGAACGGGTCTCCGCTGACGGTCGACCCACGACTCGATGGCCTGGCGCGTCTCATCAGCAGCGGCGGCGTGACCCGATTTGCGATTGCCAATCCTGACGTGGCGCCTTACGGGGCGGCCGCCGAAGCCGTCCTTCGAAAACGTGGCCTGTGGGACGCGATTCGTCCGCGGCTGGTTCTCGGTGACACCATCGCGCAGGCGGCCCAGTTCGCGACGACAGGGAATGCCGTGGGTGGCCTCGTGGCCTACTCGCTCGTGCTCGCTCCGGGATTTGCCCAGCGTGGCACGTATGCCGTCATTCCCGACGCGGATCATCAACCGCTGCGGCAGCGCATGGTGCTGCTCAAACAGGCTGGCGCCACGGCAACACGGTTCTACACCTACCTTGAGGGCGACGCGGCGCGCGCGATTCTTCGCAAGCACGGATACGGGGTGCCGGATTGATGGACTGGACCGCGCTCCGCGTGTCCGTCTGGCTTGGCGCCGGGACCATCGCGATCCTGCTGCCATTCGGGGTGTGGCTCGGCCGCCTCCTCGCGGTGCGCCAGTTTCGCGGCAAGCTGCTGATCGAGGCGCTCGTCACCGTGCCGCTCGTGTTGCCGCCGACCGTGCTCGGGTTCTATCTGCTGGTGACTTTCGGCGCGCGTTCACCCCTCGGTCAGGCCTTTCAGGCCATCGTGGGTCAGTCGCTGCCGTTTTCATTCACCGGGCTGCTGGTGGCGTCCGCGATCGCCAACATTCCGTTCGTGGTCCAGCCCATTCAACGCGGGTTCGAAGCTATTCCGTCTGACATTCGTGATGCCGCGGCGTGTTGCGGGCTGTCGCCGTGGCAGCGATTCGCGCGCATCGAGCTGCCGCTCGCCTGGCCGAGCGTCCTCACCGCGGCCATCCTGACCTTCGCGCACACACTCGGTGAGTTCGGTGTCGTGTTGATGGTGGGCGGCAACCTGCCCGGCGAGACCCGTACCCTCAGCATCGCCATCTACGATCGGATGCAGGCCTTCGACGACAGGAGCGCAGGCATCATGGCGGCAACGCTGCTCGTGGTCGCGGTGGTGACGCTGATGCTGACCACGACGCTGTCACGCCGGGCAGGATTCGCTCGTGGCTGATCGTCGTCTGTCAGTCAGCCTGCGACAGCAGTCGCCCATTCCGCTCGATCTCGAGTTCACCTGTGACCCCGGGGACGTTCTCGCCATATTTGGCCCGTCAGGGAGCGGCAAGACGACGGTCCTTCGCAGCGTGGCGGGTCTGTATCGTCCGGGTCACGCCGTCGTGAAGTCCGGGCTCGAGGTCTGGAGCGACGACAGTGCCACCGGGACGTTTGCGCCACCGCATCGGCGCGCGGTCGGCGTCGTGTTTCAGGAGTACGCGCTCTTTCCGCATCTCTCGGCACGTGGCAACGTGATGACCGCGCTCGGGCATCGACCTCGCGGGGAGCGGCGCGCCCGCGCCGATGAACTGCTGGCGCTGGTACATCTCACCGATCATCACGACAAGCGTCCGCGCGAACTGTCGGGCGGGGAACGCCAGCGGGTCGCCCTCGCACGGGCCCTGGCGCGCGAGCCGGCCGTGCTGCTCATGGACGAACCGTTTTCCGCGGTCGATCGGACGGTGCGGCGACGGCTGCAGGACGAGATCGACGGATTGCGAAGGACGCTCGACATTCCGCTCGTCCTCGTGACGCACGACTTCGACGACGTCGTACGTCTGGCGACGCACCTGCTGCTGCTCGATCGTGGGAAAGCGGTCGCGTCCGGGCCGCTGACCAGCCTGATGAATCGCCCTGACCTGACGTGGTTGCGTGAGGCCGTCGGGCTCGGAAGCGTCTTCGACGCGCGCGTTGCCCGCAGAGACTCCGAGCGCGGTCTGCTCGAGCTGACATTCGAGGGCGGCACGCTGATCACCTCAGATCGGGCGATCAATCCTGGGACCGTCGTGCGCATCCGGATACCCGCACGTGAGGTGATCCTGGCGGCGCGCGAACCAGCCGGGCTCAGCCTGCACAACGCCCTCGCCGGGACCGTCACTGCCCTGAGCACCGACCCTTCGTTCGATCACGTCGTCGTTCAGATCGCCGTCGGCGGAGTCAGCCTGCTGGCGGAGGTCACTCGCGATGCGATTGGCAGGCTCGACATCACCGTGGGCAGGCCACTCTACGCACTGGTCAAGTCGGTCTCTATCGACGTCATCACTACAGAAACAAATTAGTACGAATTGAGTCGATTTGATGGAGTGGCTCAATCCGATCTAGATTGTGTGGCTTCCGGAGGTCGAATGAGCGGAGTCGAGTGGCGACGAGTGTGGCTGAGCGCAGTGGTAGGAAGGGCGCTCTCAGTCAGCCTGACTATCGCGTCCGTGTGCGTCGCCGGAGCCGTGCCTGCCCGTGCCCAGGTGGCGGCCGGGGAAATCACTGGCGTTGTGAAGGACCAGGCTGGCGCGGCGGTTCCCGGCGCGACCATCACCGTCACGGAGACGCGGACAAATCGCCAGCGAGTCGTCGTCTCTACTGTGGATGGTGTCTACACCGCTGCGAGTCTGGCGCCGGGAGACTACAGCGTGGACGTCGAACTCGCGGGTTTCACCCCGGTCCGCCGCGAGGGCGTCCGACTGACGACTGGTGAGAAGGCGCGCCTCGATGTCGACATCAGCGTCGGCGGCGTTCAGGAAAAGGTGACGGTTGTCGCGGACGCGCCGGTCGTGCGCGTCGAGACCGCGAGCCTTGGCACGGTCGTCGAGAACGAACAGGTCGAGCAGCTGCCGCTGAACGGACGGCTGTTCATCATGCTCGCCGCCATCGCCCCGGGCGTTGCGTTGCCGCCCAATTCCTTGTTGCCCCGTATCAACGGCGGGAGACCGCGCACGAACGAGTATCTGTTCGACGGCATCTCGGTGCTGCAGCCGGAGCCCGGGCAGGTCGCGTACTACCCGATCATCGATGCCATCCAGGAATTCAAGATCGAGAGCAACAGCCCACCCGCGGAGTTCGGCCGGTTCAACGGCGGCGTCGTGAACCTGACCACCAAGTCAGGCGGGAACGCGTTTCGCGGGACGCTGTTCGAGTTCTTTCGCAACGAGAATCTGAATGCCAGGAACTATTTCCAGAGGTCGAACCCGGTGAAACCGGAGTACCGCCGGAATCAATTTGGCGGGGTGCTCGGAGGACCTCTCGTCAGAGACCGGACGTTCTTCTTCGTCGACTATCAGGGTCAGCGCCAGTCGATTGGACGAACGGTGACCTCCGTCGTTCCCACGGTGTTGCAGCGGCAGGGGACCTTCAGCGAGGCGATCGCCGGGCGGGTTCCGACGATCTACGATCCGCGAACCACTGTCGGGTCGACGCGCCAGCCCTTTCCCAACAACACGATTCCGACAAACGCGATGGATCCCATCGCGCTCTCGCTCCTCAACCGCTATCCATTGCCGACGTCTGCCGGCACCTCGAACAACTACACCCGGACGGCGAATGAACTCGACGACCAGGATCAGGGCGACGTGCGCCTCGATCACAGGTTCGCGTCCGGCCAGGATCAGGTGTTCGGACGCCTGACGTATTTCACTGGCCAGGCCGAACCGGTCACCGCGTTTCCTGACGGCAGTGGAACCATTCCAGGCGGGAGCGTGGCGGTGGGACCGCAAAAGACGCGGGCGTGGGCGTTCGCCTCGAACTATCAGCGCACGTTCTCGGGCACCCTCCTGCATGAGCTGCGCGTCGGAGATACGCGTCGCAGCGTCGATCGAGGCGCAGCGGCATTGCCCTCACCCGCGGGGACCGCACTGAACATTCCCGGGATTCCCGTGAATGGGGCGTTCGCCAACACGCTACCCACGTTCGCTCCCAACGGCTATCAGCAGATCGGCTCTCCCCAGAACACCGCATCGGATTTCGGCACGAGCGTCACCCAGATCGCCGATACGCTGACCTGGCTGAAGGGCCGGCACACCGTGAAGATGGGTCTCGACTGGCGCTGGGAGCGACTCAACGTGGTCCAGCCGCCATGGCCCACCGGTCACTTCACCTTCAGCACCGTCGGCAGTGACTTGCCCGGTGTCACCGGTACAGGCAATTCGTTCGCCAGCTTCCTGCTCGGCCAGGTGCAGAACTTTGCGATCTCGTTCCAGCAGTCGGACATCAAGGAACGCGCGCATATCCAGGAGTACTTCATCCAGGACGACTGGAAGATCTCGGACCGCCTGACCATCAACCCGGGCCTGCGTTACACGTTGAACTTTCCGTCCTCGGAGATCAACGGCCAGACCGCGGTCTTCAACCTGGAGACGCGGGTGCTCGATTACCCGGGCGACGAACCAGTACGGCCGCTCAAGAAGAACAACTTCGGGCCCCGCTTCGGCGCCGTCTATCGCCTCACGGACCGGACGGTCCTGAGTTCGGGCTACGGGCTCATCTGGATCGAGATGGCCGGGATCACGACGCCGTTCACGACGCCGACCTTTCCGTTCCTGCAGGAGGCCACGCTCCGAACGCTCGACAACATTTCTCCGGCGTTCGTCCTGGCAAACGGCCCGAGGACGGCACCGATCGAGCCCACTCCGACTGCGGGCCTCGGGCAGGGCGTCTTCACCGTCGCCGCCGGGCTCGGCTCAGGCTACGCGCAGCAGTGGAACGCGTCGGTGCAGCGGGAGCTGACGACGAACACCGTCGTCGAATTGTCGTACCTCGGATCGAAGATCACTCACGTCGGCATCCCGGATAGCAACATCAACCAGTTGACGGAGGAACAGCTGGGACTCGGCTCGGCCCTCCTTGTCAGGGTTCCGAATCCCTATTTCGGGATCATTCCTCGTTCGTCGTCGATCGGCGACCCGACGGTGACACGTGCGCAGCTGATGAAACCGTACCCGGAGTACACCGCGGTCAGCTTTTATCGAAACAACGTCGGCGTGACGAACTATCAAGGCGTCGCGTTCAGTATCCGTCAGCGCTTTTCACGTGGGTTGACGTATTCCGCTGCCTACACCTACTCGACGCTGAAGGACACGGCCTCGTCGGTGTTCGACGCGTCGATCCTGACCGGGCCGCTGACCAACGCCGCCGTCGCGGACAGCTACAACCTGGATCGCGACTACGACTACTCCACGGGTGATATTCCCCACTATTTTGGCGCGTCGATCGTCTGGGATCTGCCGATCGGTGAGGGCCGCGGGAGAGAGCCGCGCGGCGTCGTCGGTATGCTGGCCAAAGACTGGAGTATCGCTACCGTCGTCACGTTGCAGTCAGGCGTTCCCGTCGCGGTGACGCAGGCGAATTCGCTCGGGTATGCCGGCTTTACGACGCAGCGGCCGAATCTCGTCGGTGATCCCGGCCTGGACGAGCGGACACCCGAACGCTGGTTCAACACGGCCGCCTTCGCGACGGCGAGCCAGTTCCAGATCGGAACTGCGTCTCGCAACCCTGTCCGCGGTCCTTCGTATCGCGATGTCGATCTCGCGGTGATGCGTCTCATTCGTGTCGGGGGCGAGCGCGCCGTCGAGTTGCGAGCCGAGGTGTTCAACCTGTTGAACACGGCGAATTTCGGTGCGCCGGCAGCCATGCACGGCGCGGCGAACTTCGGGACGATCACGACCGCCCTCGATCCACGCGTCGTGCAACTGGCCGTGAAGTACTCCTTCTGACGCTTTCTGCTAACCACGAAGAGAAAGGCCACGAAGCTCACGAAGGTTTTCAACGCTGGGATCGCTGGGATCGCAGAGATGCCAGTCGCGCAGGCGCGCTGCGCGCGCACTGCATTGATTCGCCGCGCGATTCACACGCGCCGGAACGCTGCGTTGCGTGTGTGATCGGCGGCGATCAATGCCGGCGCCGGCCGCAAAGCCGGCCGGCCCTGCGCGACTGGCTTGACTGTCCTGGCTACTTGAATTCGCTCCTGCGATCTCCGCGATCCCCGCGTTGAGAGTCCTTCACTGCTTCGCGTTCTTCGAGAGCTTCGTGGTTCGCGACGCTCTTTGCTCAGCCGGCTTCGTGGCTCGCGCGAGGTTGTGCGCGGTGTTGACGAGCGCGATGTGCGAGAAGGCTTGCGGGAAGTTGCCCACGAGCCTCTTCGCAGTCGTGTCGTACTCCTCCGCCAGCAGGCCCACGTCGTTCCTCAATTCGAGCAATCGCTCGAACAGCCGGCGGGCGTCGGCGGTGCGACCCGTCAGCAACATCGCATCGGCCAGCCAGAAGCTGCAGGCCAGGAACGCTCCTTCGCCGGGCGGAAGGCCGTCTGCGGCCGAATGTGAGTCATAGCGCAGGACGAACCCGTCGACGAAGAGACGTCGCTCGACGGCGTCGACCGTGCCGCGCACGCGCGGGTCGTCTGGCGGCAGGAAGCCCGTGGTGGGAATGAGCAGAAGGCTGGCGTCGAGTTCCTTCGAGCCGAAGGCCTGGACGAAACTCCCAAGTTCCCGGTCAAAACCACGCGCGCATACTTCGTCGTGAATGCGCTGGCGGACGTCACGCCATCGGTCCAGTGGACCCTCGAGTCCCGCCTCTTCAATTGCCCGGATGCCGCGATCGAACCCGACCCACGCCATGATCTTCGAGTAGGTGAAGTCCCGGGGCTCCCCTCGAATTTCCCACATGCCCTGATCCGCCTGATCCCAGATCCCTTCGAGGTGTTCCAGCACGGCGCGTTGGAAGGCCCAGTCGAAGTCACGCGTCTGAAGTCCACCACGCCGCGCCTGGTGCATGGCGTCGAGAACCTCGCCATACACGTCGAGCTGCAGCTGTTGGTGGGCGGCGTTGCCCATCCGTACAGGCGTCGAGTTCTCGTAGCCTGGCAGCCAGGGAATCTCCAGCTCCGGGAGGTGCCGTTCTCCGGCAAGCCCATACATGATGTGGAGTTGCGAGGGAGAACCGGCGGCGGCACGCAGGAGCCAGTCGCGCCACGCCTGCGCCTCATCGTAGTAACCGGCGTTCATGAGCGCGAGGAGCGTGAGCGTTGCATCACGCAGCCAGCAAAAGCGGTAGTCCCAGTTCCTGACGCCTCCGAGCTGTTCTGGCAGTGACGTCGTGGGAGCAGCGACGATGCCGCCAGTTGGCGCGAAGGTGAGCGCCTTCAAGGTGATCAGCGATCGCGTGACGGCGTCACCCCATTCCCCTTGCGACTGACAGCGCGACGTCCAGTCGGTCCAATATTTCTCGGTCGCTGCCAGCGAAGCCTCGGCATCGATCGCATCGGGCGGGGGCAGGTGCGACGGCCCGTGTGTCAATACGAGCGGAATCGTCGTCCCCGCGGTGACCTCGAACGTTGCCACAGTCTTGAGGTCCTCGCCATGCAGGTCGACCGGCGTGTGCATGACCACCATGTCAGGTCCTGCGATCGCACGGAAGGTGCCATCGGGCAGGCGATTGACCCAGGGCACCGTCCGGCCGTAGTCGAACCGCAGCACGAGTTCCGTGTGCATCAGAACCCGGCCGCGATCGCCTCGCACCAGTCGAACGACATCGGAGTTGCGTCCGCGCAGCGGCATGAAGTCAATCACCGTCACGGCGCCGCCCGGCGTTTCAAAAGTGGTTTCGAGAATGAGCGTGCCGGACCGGTAGCGGCGGCTGATCCGCGGTGCCGGGTCGACGGCCTGTACCAGCCATCGACCGTGCTCGGGCGTGCCGAGCACTGCGGCAAAGCAGGCGCCGGAATCGAAGCGCGGCCAGCAGAGCCAATCGATCGAGCCATCGCGAGATACCAGTGCGGCCGTCTCGCAATCGCCGATGAGTGCGTAATCTTCGAGTGGAGTGCTCACGCGTAGACGGGGACCGCTCGTTCGAGCTCGGCGATGTCCATTGTTTTCATCCGCAGCATGGATTCCATCGCTTACCGTATGGTGTCCGACATGTAGGCATGTCGTTCTCTCCTTAAGCGCAGGGTTTCGGTAAACGTATCCGACCCCGCTTTCGTTCTAATGCCTTGACGCGTGTCAAGCCCGAGCGCTCCGTGCCAGGCGGGGCAGCACCTCGGCCATAATGGTGACCCTGAAAACTGCAATGTCATCATTCTCAGTCCCCGTGTGGGCCGCGGTCGTCGTGCTGGCAGGCGTGGGCCTGTCGCCGGCGTGGGCCCAGTCGCCCCAATCGCAGCCTTCGGCTGCAACCCCTGCAAAAACGCGACCGGTCGCCGCCGCGACGAGGGTGACCGAGGCCCCCACCATCGACGGTCTGCTCGACGAAGGCATGTGGCTCAACGCCACACCGCTCCGAGGGTTCGTGCAGGCGGAGCCGTTCGAGGGGCTGCCTGGTTCCGAGACCACCGAGGTGCGCCTGCTCTACGACGATCAGGCGATCTACGTCGGCGTCACCCTGCACGACCGCGATCCGTCGCTCATCGTCACGACCGAAACACGGCGAGACGCCGATCTCGAAGACATGGACTCGTTCCAGATGATCTTCGACACGTTTCACGATCGGCAGAATGGATTCGTGTTCGGAACCAACGTTGCCGGCGTGCAGTACGACGCGCAGGTACGCGATCAGGGAGAGCAGGAAGACAACTGGGATGGCAGCTGGGAGGTACGCACCAGCCTGTCGCCGACCGGCTGGATCGCCGAATTCATGATTCCCCTGCGCACGCTGCGCTACGGAGCGCCACCGCAGACGTGGGGTGTGAACTTCCATCGCAACATCCAGCGCACGCGCGAGCGGACATACTGGGCGCCGCTCGAGCGGATCTACGAGCTCAGCCGGCTGACGTCTGCCGGAGAACTGCGCGGGCTCGAGCTCGGCACACCGCGCAATTTCAAGATCCTGCCGTATGTCGTCGGCTCCGCGGACCGGAACTTCTTTCCGGGTACCGATACCCATGTCCAGGGGGAGTTCGGCGGCGACGCCAAGTTCGGCCTGACGCCGAGCCTCAACCTCGATCTGACCTATAACACCGACTTCGCGCAGGTCGAGGTCGACACCGAGCAGATCAACCTCTCGCGATTCAACCTGCGTTTCCCGGAGAAGCGCCCTTTCTTCCTCGAGAACTCCGGTCTCTTCACGGTCGGAAAAGAGGAAGAGCTCGACCTGTTCTTCAGCCGCCGCATCGGTCTGGACGAAGATGGTGCCATCGTGCCGATCCTCGCAGGCGGACGTCTCACTGGAAAAATCGGCGGCGTCAATGTTGGCGTCCTGAACATGCAGACCGAAGACATCCGGCTGGTGCCCGCCAACAATTTCTCCGTGATGCGCGTCAGCCGCGAGTTGCCGAATCGTTCCGGCATCGGTGCGATGTTCGTCAACCGGTCAGGGACGGGCAGCCTCTCGCCGCCCGCCGATTGGAACCGGACGTGGGGAGCCGACGGCCGGCTTGGCGTCGGCGAGTACTTCACCATGGCGGGCTTTGCCGCGCGCACGGAAACACCGGGCCTCACCGGGCGCGATTACGCCTACAACGTCGATTCCGAATACAACAACCGGACGCACCGCGTCGGCTTCGAGTACGGGCGTACGGGTGAGGACTTCAACCCTGAAGTCGGGTTCCTCGAAAACGAGGACGGCTACACCCGCGTCCACGGCCGCTATCACCTCACGATGCGGCAGCAGAAGATCCGCGACTGGGGATTCCGCGAATGGCAGCCGCACGTGCAATACACGCGTTACAACTACCTGGACGGTGGCCTGAGCCGCGCCGACCTCCATCTCGACAACCATTGGGATTGGGAGAACGGCAATCGTATCGACACGGCGCTGAACGGCGAGTGGGAGGGCTTCCGCGAACCCTTCGAGATCTATCCCGGCGTGGTCGTGCCGGTCGGAGAGCACGGGGGTCTGTATTACCGGATGAGAGCGAACTCCGACCAGCGGAAGTGGTTCTCTGCGGAACTCGAATGGGAGGTCGGCCGGTTTCTCACCGGGACCCAGAACAGCCCGACGCTCGAGGTCGTCATCCGCGACGGCGGCCGCTTCTCGCTCGAAGCGACGTGGTCGTATCGCTCGATCGATCTGCCTGAGGGGGCGTTCGACACTAATCTCAGCAACATGCGTGTGACCTACAACTTCACGCCATCGGTGTTCGTCCAGAGCCTCATCCAGTACAACGACAGAACGAGTCGCTGGTCCACCAACCTCAGGTTCCACGTGCTCGAGACCGCAGGCACCGGCTTGTTCGTGGTCTACAACGACACGGAGAGCCTGCGCGGCCTCGGTCCGATCAACCGCGCGTTCATCGTCAAGTACGTGCGTCAGTTCGACCTGATTCGCTAGACTGCTTGAACAGTGCGACATCGTGTCTTCCTGCTGTCACCGGCCAATTGTGGAGGTGTCAGAGCGCGGCGTGTCGTGTCCGACGCCGCTCAGTTCCCCCTGGCCGCGCAGCTGCGGACACCCGAGGGAGCTCCGCTCGGCGACGTGTTCGCCTTCGTCAGTGGCCTCTACTTTCGCGGGAAGCTGGCGTACGCGCGGCGGTTCAGCCGGCCGCCGGATCCAACGGATCAGTTCGTTGCGAGCGGAGTGCTCGTCATCACGCCGAATGCCGGTCTGCGTGCGGCCGACGTCGCCGTCACGCGCGAGTCCATCCACGCCTTCGCCGGAGAGCCAATCGATCTCACCAACGCACGCTACCGTCGTCCGCTCGAGCAGGGCGCGCGCACCCTGTGCGCCAGCCTCGGGCCCGATTGCGACGTGGTGCTGCTCGGTAGCATCGCCTCGGGGAAGTACGTCGAGGTGCTGCTGCCAATCTTCGGCGACCGGCTGCTGTTTCCACCTGCCTTCATCGGCCGCGGCGACATGAGTCGAGGCGGCCTCATGCTCCGCTGTGCGGCCAGCGGCGAGGAACTGGAGTACACGCCTGTTGCCGGTGCGGTGCGACAGGGAAGCCGGCCGCCGAAGCTCGATCCGGCTACGCGCGTCCTCCGATGAGCTCCGTGAGCTCAGGTCACGCGATCGGATGCAGCACTCTCTGCGATCGTCGCTCCAGCACAAGCGCGCCCATGCCGACGATCAGTACGATCGCTGTTGCCACGCTCCCGATCATTGGCAGCGACATCAGGAGCGAGACGACCAGTACTCCCAGAATCAGGCGCGCCCAAAGTGACGATCGCATCACGTGCAGGCGAGCGGTGAGCCATTCGCCGGCGGTGTACGACACGAACACCGCGGCCAGCAGCAGCATGGCAACGTAGAACGCGAACATCACAATCGCCAGCGGGATGCCGATGATCGTCACCGCCAGGGCGACAACGGCAAGCGGTATGACGATGAGCGTGAGGAGCCCGCTGAGGATCGATGCCAGCGTTCGCGCGCGCATTGTGTCTGCGACGCGCGCCGGCCACGCCGGCGCAAAGGCTGTCGCGGTCACTCCGAGAATCAACAGACCCAGGAAGATCAGGAGCCACTGACCTGGCCACGTCAGCCATCGCCCTTGGTCCGCATCTTCGAAACGGACCTGACCGAGCACTTGCGCGTCAGGTGAAATCGCAGGCGGCTCGCTTGCGCGCACGACCAGGTCTCCACGAATGACGGCGCCCGGCAGGACGGTGACTCGGTCGGCTCGCGCTCTCACCGCTCCTCCAATATCACCACCGATCCGTGCTGTTGCGGCGCCGATGTCGAGATCGCGATCGATGCGTCCTTCGGAGGTGACGGTGTTGCCCGCGAGTCGAGCGTCGTGGCCGATCACGGCGTTTGGTCCGAGGCTCACAATGCGGCCGGCCAACATGGCGTTGTTGCCGACGGCACTATCCACGGTGACCGTTTCGCCCGCTGCCCAGACGTCATTCCCCACGCGGCCATCGAGCGTGACCGATCGGCCGGCACTCATCACGTAGCCGTGTACCGGCCCATCGATCGTCACTTCAGCGCCAGCTGCGGCGACGTCACCAGTCACTTCGCTTTTCAGATGGACGATCTGCCCGGCAGTAAGGACGTCGTCGTCGACGCGATCTTCAGCTTCCGTGGAAGTCGCCGTATCTTTCGGCTGTGCCTTGGCGCCATCACCCCAGCTGTAAACACAGACCAGAACGAGCGCCAGGAGTATTCTCATCTTTTGCGCGTACATGACGTTCCCCTCCTCGAGCAAAGCCAAAGATTTGTGTTCAAAGCTCGCTCCAATGGGGCGCTGAGTTGGCTGCGGATGAGGAATAATTGCCCGACCAACACGGCAGTTGGGGAACTCGGGAGGGGCGATGGACCGGATTCGCATCATCGGAACGCTGGCCGCCGCTGCGGCGTGCGCCGTCTCATTCACGACTGTTCACGACGGCGCGACAGCTCTGGCGCAGGGCGCACAGGTCCCGATCTTCGAATACGACCCGACGTTTCCGAAGCCGCTCCCGGAGAACTGGGCCATCGGTCCCATCGGTGGACTGGCCGTCGATCGTCAGGACCATCTGTTCGTCGTGCAGCGTCCAGGCACACTGCTCAAGAACGAGCGCATGTCCGGTGCCGACGACAAGCCACCCAAGGCTGACTGCTGTGTACCGGCTCCGCCCGTTCTCGAATTCGATCAGAACGGTACGCTCGTCAACTCATGGGGCGGTCCTGGCGCGGGCTACGACTGGCCGCAGTCGGAACACGGTGTGTTCGTCGATCCGAAGGACGTGGTGTGGCTAGCAGGCAACGGTGCGAAGGATCACCAGTTGCTCACATTCACGCGCCAGGGCAAGTTCATTCGGCAGTTCGGCAAGGCGGGCATGAGCAAGGGCAGCGCCGATACGTCGAACCTGCGTGGCCCTGCCAATCTCGTCGTCGATTCAACGAGCAACGAGGTGTACGTGGCGGATGGCTACGGCAATCGCCGTGTCATCGTCCTCGACAGCAATACGTTTGCGTTCAAGCGCATGTGGGGCGCATACGGTAACCGCCCTGACGATGCCGATCTCGGTCCATACAACCCGGATGCGCCACCGGCGCAGCAGTTCCGGTTACCGCACAACATCTCGGTCTCCAGGGACGGGCTCGTTTACGTCGCCGACCGGCCGAACAATCGGATTCAGGTGTTTCGGAAGGACGGCACGTTCGTCAGGGAGGTGTTCATCTCCCGGCGGACGCTGCTCGCTGGCGCGGCGTCAGGCTTTGCGCTGTCAGCCGACCCCGAGCAGCGCTTCCTCTACATGATCGACGGCGCCAATCACCACGTGTGGATTCTGAATCGCAGCACGCTGCAGGTGATCGCCCGCTTCGGGCAGCAGGGGATTTTCGGCGGTTCGCTGAACGTGCCGCATGCGATCGCCGTCGACAGCAAGGGAAACATCTACGTCGGCGAGAACTTCGACGCACGCCGATTTCAGCGATTCCTGTTCAAGGGACTGGGCACACCGAAGCCAGGGACGATCCCGCCGACGACGATCGTGCAGTAGGAGTCTACGGAGATCGACGGGGAAAGCAGCTCACCGCGGAGAGGCGTAGGCTGCTAAACAGGACCGTAGGTCAACCTGACCACATCCTCGCCAATCCGATCACTGGTCATAAGGCGGAGCGGCGGCCGGGGCCCGGCGAAATATGGCTTGCCGCGACCAAGCACGACGGGGTGCAGATAGATTCGATACTCATCGACCAGGCCAAGTTCAGTGAGGCTTCGCGCCAGGTCCGGGCCAGCAACTTCGATCTCCCCGGCGCGCTCGGCCTTCAGCTCACGGATCGCGCGCTCGAGGTCCTCCTCAACAAGCGTGGCGTTGGGGCCGACCGACTTCAACGAACGGGAGACCACCCATTTCGGTTGCCTCCGCCACGCCGCCGCGAAGGCGTGTTCCTCTGCATTCCACTCAGGATGATCGTCGTCCCAATAACGCATGACCTCATACATGTGGCGACCGTACACACTGCCTGCCTGTCCCTGAGCCTCCTCGATGAAGTGGCGGAAGAGCGTGGGGCTTGGCGCAAATGCCATATGGTCGACGTAGCCGTCCAGGGACTGGTTCATTCCGAACACGAGCTTCGCCATCCCCACTTCCTCTTCTTCTTCATGCGGCGCGCCCGCGCGGTTTCGCGTGCGCTATGCCATCGGTTGTAAGCTGGCGACTGATCTTATATTGCAATCGGTTTGTGGATAGCGAGGACACTCGTCACGCGAGTGGCACGTAGAGCTCGGTTCGCAGGTCCTTCTTGGGAACCTGCTCCGGCGTGTTCGCATAGATCTCGTAGCTCACGCCGTCAGCGATCCGGTTCCCGCTGGCCGGGATCCATTCGCCGAGGAACCGTGCCCAGACATCGCCAAGCTGTTCGTACGGTCCCACATGCACCGTGCGTGCGTAGCGGCCGCCCGCAATGCGCTGCTCGACGAGTCCGTCCGGGAGCGTGGTCCCCTCAGGCACCACGAGGGCCGCATCTGAACGGAGCTGATCCTGCGGTGTGCTTTCGGGGTCGTCGTGGTAGATCGCCATCATCGTGCCGGCGTGCCGAAGCAGTCCGGCCGGACCGGCGATCGCGCCAAGGCGTTCGAAGGCCTTGGGGATCTGATTGTAAGGACCGATGTGTCTCACCGTTCCCACGCGAAGTTCTGGCATGTCCTTGATCTCGACGTCCATGGTGAGTCCTCCTGAGTTTCTGGGGACGAATGCGGGCGTCACTCCGTCCTCGCTGAAGTGCACGCCGCACGCGGTGGCGATCTCTATCCGCGGATAGGTCCTCAATCGGAAACCGCTGGGCGATGTGCTGTAGGCGACGCGGAACGCACGCGTGAACGCCTCGTGCGTCTCGTAGCCGGCATCGAAGGCGATCTCGGTCACGGCACGCTGTTTGTCGCGCAGCCGCCACGCTGCTCGTTCCAGCCGAAGCCGGCGCGAGAGCTCGAGCGGCGTCTCGCCGACCATCCCGCGAAAGACGCGATGGAAGTGAAACGGCGACAAGCAGGCGAGCCGCGCCAGCGCCTCCAGTTCGAGCGCATCGTCGAGGTGCTGGGCGATGTGTTCGATGGCGGCCTGAACGGCTCGCACATAGAAGGAGCGGGTGTCGGGCTTCATCTCAATTCACTGTAAGCGGCGGCTTGCCTCGGTGCTTGATACCGGTTGCGATTTTTGAGGCTCGTCCGTGAGTCTTCCTTGCGATTTGGAGAGATAATGCCGAGGCGCCACGTTGCGCTGACGGAAAGGAAGCAGGCGTCATGAACGGCCGATTCTCCATGATCTGTGGATGCACGCTTATCGTCGCGTGCGCCACATCGGCTCTGGTTGCCCAGACACGCGAGAGCAACGTCTCCAATGCGTCGACCTCGGCGGCGACGGGCAAGACCTGGTCGCCGGAGAAAACCCCGTGGGGCGATCCGGATCTGCAGGCCGTCTGGTCCGGTGATTCGGCATTCGGCATCCCTCTTCAGCGCCCGGAGGAGCTCGGGACGAAAGCGGAGTTGACCGATCAGGAGTTTGCCGAGAAGGTGAAACGTGATGAAACGACCCGCCAGCGAGCAGAGAATGCCGTTGGCTCGTTCCGCAACGATAACTCGTGGCTGACGCGGTCGTTCCGTCAGACATCTCTCATCGTCGACCCACCCAACGGACGCACGCCCGCTCTCGTGGCCGGCGCCGAGCAGCGGCGCACACCACCGGGTACCTACGGCAATGGCCCACTCGATAGCCCGGCGGACTTCACGCTCTACGACCGGTGTGTGACGCTCGGCGTCGTAGGTTCGATGACGCCCAAGATTTACGGCAACGGCTACCGCATCGTCCAGGCGCCCGGCTATGCCGTGATCATGTCCGAGATGATTCACGAGGCCCGTGTGATCCCGCTCGACGGTCGTCCGCATGCTGGAAGCGGCGTGCGCGGTTATCTGGGTGACTCACGCGGGCACTGGGAAGGCGACACGCTCGTCATCGAGACGACCAATTTCAACGGCAAGGCCACGACGCCGGGGAACAACGTGCTGGCCAGCACGGAGTTGAAGATCGTCGAGCGCATCACGCGCGTTGAGCGAGATCTGCTGCGATACGAGGCGACGATCACCGATCCAAAGACCTACACTCGCCCGTACACCATCGTGATTCCTTACACGTCACCCGAGGGCTATCAGGTGCTTCCGTACGAGTGTCACGAAGGCAACCTGGCCATCCTCCAGGGTCTTGGTGGTGAGCGTGCCGAGGACAAGGCTGTAGAGGAAGATGCCAAGCGCGGGATCATCCGACCACGACGGCCGATCCAGGGCGGCCTGACGGTGGGCGGCCAGCCGATTCCCGAGGGTGGACCGCGTTAGAGCCGGCGGGGTTCAGGACCCGCCACTGCCCGTGACGTCAATCGATCTCGACGGCTACCTCACCCGGATTGGGTGGACCGGTCCGCGCGATGCCACGTTTCGCACGATGGCAGGTGTGTTGCGCGCGCACATGACGCACATCCCATTCGAGAACCTCGATGTGCTGCGTGGCCGGGGCGTCCAGATCGATCGCGGCAGCGTGTATGCCAAGCTCGTCACAGCCGGCCGCGGCGGCTATTGCTTCGAGCACGGGACGCTGCTCCAGGCCGCGCTGGAGCGCCTGGGATTCAGCCCCGTCGTTCACGCGGCGCGCGTCATCCTTCTGCGGCCTCGGAGCGAGGCCCCGCAGACACATATGTTCCTGACCGTCCGATTCGATGACGAACGGTACGTTCTCGATCCGGGCTTTGGCGGGCATGGCCCGCTCGTGCCCGTACCGCTGAAGGGGACGGAAGCCCGCGATAACCGTGACGTGCACCGCATGGTTCGGCGTGACGACGAGTGGGTGCTCGAAGCGCAGATTGATGGCAGGGCGACGCCCCTCTGGTCGTCGATGC
Source organism: Acidobacteriota bacterium (assembly GCA_032156805.1). GTDB lineage: Bacteria > Acidobacteriota > Vicinamibacteria > Vicinamibacterales > UBA2999 > Gp6-AA40. Next base: position 3,452 of record JALDXQ010000051.1, on the reverse strand, counting down.
TCGAGCCCGCGGAGCCGGTCGACTTCGTCATGGCCAATCATTTTGTTTCGACGTTCCCGACATCGCTCTTTGTCACGAATCTGATGCTGCGTGCGATTACTCCCGGCGGTCGCGTCTCGGTGATGAATCGTGCGTTGACCAGGCGTCACGATAGAGGCGAGGAGAAGCACGTGCTGGAGAGCCGCGTCGCGCTGCGCACACTCCTGAACGAGGATTTCGGATTCGATCTGCCGGACATCGAGGGGCTGAGAGTGCCGTCGGTGCCGGAATGGACCTGACTCTCTGAGAGGGACCCTATGAAACGAGTGGTGTGGGCTCTTGCCGTGAGCCTGATCGTGTGGGGGGCAGCGCGCCCGGTTGCGCAGCTGCGCAACAAGCAGGCGCCGGTCATCGTTGGTCATTACCATCTGAACGTCAGCAGCATCGACGCTCACAAGAAATTCTGGGTCGACACGCTGGGCGGAACGGCGATGAAGATCGGGAATACCGAGGTCATTCGCTTCCCGGATGTCTATCTCTTCCTCAACGCGCAGAAGCCAACGGGACCCACACGAGGCACGGCGTTCGATCACATCGGTTTCGCGGTGCCGGACGTTCCCGCGCTGACGACCAAGGTGGTCGCCAATGGCTATGAGCTGACCACGGGTCGCGAACCGAAGCCGGGCGAGAAGGTCGCGTTGCCGACGGCGGGCAACTACGGCCGCTTCTCGTATCTGGTTGGGCCCGATGGTGCGAAAGTGGAGCTCGTGACGAACATGGAGCCCAATGCGCCACCCATCACTCACCACCACGTGCATTACATCAACAAGCAGTACGTCGAGATGCGGCAGTGGTACGAGAAGGCCCTCAACGCCACGATGCGGACGGGACCGAATACGTTCACCGACTTCTTCACCGGCGCCGATCTGCCGGGTGTGGGCTACATGCTCAACTTCTTCCGCTGGGAGGGAGATCAGAGCATGACGCACGCACCAACCGCGGGGCGTGTCTACGATCACGTTGGATACGAGGTCAGGGGTCTCGAGGCGTTCAGCAAGGAACTGGAAGCCAAGGGCATCAAGCTGACGCGGCCGTACCGGAGGGACCCGGCCATGAACAACATGGGCACCGCTGCGATGGTCGATCCATGGGGGGTGTCGATCGAGTTGACCGAGGGATTGCGCGACCTTCCCTAGTCGTTCTTCGTTTTGTCGTTCTCAGTTCTCATTCCTATGGTGACTGCGACCCAGAAGAAAACGGCGGAAGCGATCGTCAACATCTTCGAGACGAGCGAGGTGCGCGGCAACTACGCCAGCGTGACCCTGATCCCTGGAGACACCGGGCATCTGACGTTCGGGCGATCGCAGACCACGCTGGCATCCGGGAATCTCCACGATCTGCTGAAGCAGTACTCCGATAACGGGGGTGCTCGTTTTGCCAATGCGCTGATGCCGTATCTCGCCCGTCTTCGCGATCGCGACCTGGGCCTGGATACAGACATCCATTTCCACAATGTGCTGCGCTCCACGGCGGACGACCCGGTCATGCGCGACACGCAGGACGAGTTCTTCGATTCGCGATACTGGGCGACCGCTGCCAGAGCCGCCGATCGGGAGGGCATCACCAGTCCGCTGGGTGTCGCAGTCGCGTATGACAGCACAGTGCAGGGATCGTGGCCGGCTCTTCGCGATCGTACGAACGCGGCGTGTGGCACGGTGGCGGCTGCAGGCGAACGTCGCTGGATCAATCAATACGTGAACGAGCGTGGCGCATGGCTGGCCAACCACTCGCGCCGGGACCTGCGAGCGACGGTGTATCGCATGGATGCCTTCAGGCGCCTGGTCGCGCTCGACGCCTGGAGCCTGACGTTGCCGTTGGTCGTTCGGGACGTGGAGATTTCGCTCGCCTCACTGTCGGCGTCCCCTCGTGGATGCTACGACGGCCCCACGCCAGGCAGTCGTGTGCTGGCAGTGGAATCGCCGCTGCAGCGAGGCCTTGATGTCAGGCTCGTGCAACTCGGGCTCTCACGCCGAGGTGTCGATGTTCGCGCCGACGGGATCTTCGGTCAGGGGTGCGCGGGCGCACTGCGCGACTTTCAGACCGCACAGGGAATGCCGGCGACGGGCAGCGCTGACATGTCCCTGATTGCGACGCTTCTGGCCTGAGCCGGCAATGTTTTCCGAGGTGTGGCTCCTGCGTTTTCGCGACCTCCTCGACGCCGACGCGGAGATGCCGGTCGTCGGTGACTGGTTCACGCTTTCGATGTCGCTCACGAGCGGCGACGATCGCTGCATCGTGCGGTTCGAACGTGGCCGATTGGTCCAGTGGTTCGTCGCCCCGAAGCTGGGAGTGCCGTGTGTGTTCGGGTTCCGGGCGAGCCCCGACATCTGGCGCAAGTACATGAGCCAGCCTCCCGAGCCGCTGTATCACGATGTGTTTGCGATGTTGATGCGCGTGCCCGGTTTCGTGCTGGAAGGGGATTCGCTCGTTGCGATGCAGCACGCGCGCGCGCTGCATCGTGTGATGAAGGTGATGCGGCAGGTGGGCGCATGAGCCTCGAGCCGATTGTCGGACGCTACGTCAACACACGGTACGACGAGGCCGACTATCGAATCTATTTCGAAGAGGCCGGCCAGGGCGTGCCGCTCCTGTGCCTTCACACTGCCGGCGCGGACAGCCGGCAATACCGGCATCTGCTGAATGATGCGGCCGTGACCGGCCGGTTTCGCGTGATTGCGTTCGATCTGCCGTATCACGGTCGATCGACACCGCCTGACGGCTGGTGGCTGCGCAAGTACCGGCTGACGACGAGTGAGTATCTGGGGCTGACGCGTGCGGTATGGAAGGCACTCTCGCTCGAGCGGCCGGTGGTGCTTGGCTGCTCGATGGGTGGCGCCATCGTGCTCAAGCTGGCGGCCGAGCATCAGCAGGAACTGCGTGGCATCGTGGGGCTCGAAAGCACCGCGTACGCGCCGGGCCGCTACAACGAGTTCCTGCATCATCCCGCGATTCACGGTGGTGAGATGACGGCGTCCTACACCTACGGGCTGTGCGCACCGCAGAGCCCGGAAGCCAACGCGCGTGAGAACTGGTGGCTCTACAGCCAGGCCGGCCCTGGCGTGTATGCCGGAGACGTTCACTACTACAGCCTGGACTGGGATGGTCGCCAGGACGTTACGCGTATCGATACGCGGGTGTGCAAGGTGTCGCTTCTCACGGGCGAGTACGACTATTCCTGTACGCCAGAGATGACGCTCGACGTGGCCCAGGCGATCCCCGGCTCGCGGGTCACGGTCATGAAGGGCATCGGACATTTTCCGATGATTGAGAACTACCCGCTCTTTCGTGAGTACCTGCTTGCCGAGCTCGCTGCAATCGTGCCTGCCGGGTAGCGGAGGTAGCGGAGGTTGCGGAGGAAACGGATCGCCGCGGAGACGCGAAGACACGGAGGGAGGGGTGGGTCCGCGCTCGCG
>JALDXQ010000050.1:0-40660 GCA_032156805.1 Acidobacteriota bacterium | reverse complement strand
TCGGTCTTGCCCATGAAGCGGCCGTTTGAAACGTCGACCAGGTCGTTCGGGATGCTGACGCTGATCTGCATCCGCTCGACTTCGTCACGCCATTGATCCTTGTTAGGCCACCAGACGCGGGCGCCTTCGTCCTCGCACGCCGTGTTGATCCAGTGACGACCTGCGGCATCCTTCCGAAACGCGAGACCTCCGAACCGTCCCTGTTCTCGCGGTTGGCCGGAGTAATGGAAATCGATGCTGTATTCACGCCCGGAGCGGAGCGTCGCAGGGAAGTCGACATACACCGTGTCGAGATCGCGCTCGAACTTCAGCGGCGTCGTGCCGAGCACGATCCGGTCGACGTTGAGATTGGCGGCCAGATCGAGCTGGATCCGCGTGTCATCGGACAGCATCCGAAACCGGATCGTGTTCTTGCCGGCAATCGACTTCTTCTCGGGATCGACGCGAACATCGAGGTGATAGAAGAGCAGGTCGTTGTTGGCGCGATAGCGGCCGTACTGGCCGCGCAGGAGGTCTGCACGCGACGGTGCACGGTCGGCCGATCGCACCGGTGATGGCGCCGCCTGCTGTCCCGCGACGTCGCTGGTCCATGAGGAGATCGCCAACGCACAGATCAGGGTCGCGAATCCGGCGGCGCGTGCGAAAGTCTTACGCATCACAACCTGATCATGCACCAGAGGGTCTAGAATCCGCTCATGGCGAAAGGGTTCACCGGGTTTCCGCGCGCGGCGACGGAGTTCTTCCGCGACCTGGCGATCAACAACAACCGCGAGTGGTTTCAGGCCCGCAAAGACGTCTACGAGCAGGCATGCCGCGAACCGTTGAAGGCGCTCCTCGAGGAGCTCGATCCGATGGGCACGCCGCGCATCTCACGCATCAATCGCGACATGCGGTTTTCGCGCGATGGTGCGCCCTACAAGACACACCTTGCGACCGGTGTCGGCCGGAGTTATATCAACCTGTCATCCGAGGGGCTCTGGATCGGCACCGGGATGTACCGTCCCGAGCCAGCCGTCCTGCAGAAGCTCAGACAGGCGATTGCGGCCGACAAGCCCGGACGGGAACTGGAGAAGATCGTGAGCGTGCTTCGTCGAAAGGGTTACCACGTCGACACGCACGAGTCGGTAAACTCCGCGCCGCGCGGGTTTGCCGCCGACCACCCGCGGATCGATCTGCTGCGCATGAAGGACATCTTTGCCGGAAAGATGATCAAGCCCGGCCGCGTGCTGGCGTCACGGAAGTCCGTTGCTGCGGTGAAGAAGATCATCGCCGACGTCCACCCGTTGAGCGAGTGGCTCCGTCGTCACGTCTGATCCGGAGTTGGACCGTGCCTCAGACGTCATCGGCGTTCGCTCGATTACAATCGAATCGATCCGAAGAGCATGGAGCGAGTGATAGCTCGCCTGGCAACCCCGTAATCGTTGTTCACGCATCATGCGCAAACTCATCGTCTGCAACATCGTCTCGCTCGACGGGTTTTTTTCGGGCCCGGGCGGGGACGTCATGGTCATGCCGTTCGACAATGGCTTCTCCGATTACAACGCGGAACGGCTCCGGGCGGCTGACACGCTGCTGCTTGGGCGCAAGTCCTACGAGGGCTTCCGGTCCTATTGGCCCGCGATCGCCGAGGATGTGAACCAACCGCCTGTAGAGCGCGAGATCTCGCGTCTCAACGCCGCCATCGCGAAGGTGGTGGTTTCGGACAGGCTCAAGCCCGAGGACGTTGAGGGATGGGGCCCGACCCGCATCGTGCCGCGCGCGCACGCGTACGCGGAGGTCGTGGCACTCAAAGAGAGGTCAGGTGGCGAGATCCTGATATTCGGCAGTCATCTCCTCTGGAACGACTTGCTGGCCCACGGGTTAGTGGACGAGTTGCATCTCATGATCGGTGCCGGCGTGCTCGGCGAGGGCGTTCGGGCGTTCGAGACCCGCCCGCCGGGCTCGCTTCGCTTGCTGGACACGCGCACGTTCGACGGCTCGAGCCTGCTCCTGGCCCGATACGGCTTCGAGCGCTGAACTGCGGCGCCGGAGCCGAGGCCTCACCCCGTATTTCTCATCCCAGCCGCGATGCCGTTGACCGTCACGACGAATGCGTCGTGCAGTCGCGGATCGTGATCTCCCTGCCGAAGCCGCCGGACGACCTCGATCTGCACCAGGTTGATCGGATCCACGTAGGGATTGCGTACGTCGATCGAGCGCCGCAGGACGGGATTGCCTTCGAGGAGATGCTGATGGCCGGTGACCTTCAGGAGCGCGGCGCCGGCGCGTGTCAGCCGATCGCGAAACTCCTCGCCCACCGGGCGCAGTGGCGCCGGCACGAGCTGCCGGTCGTATTCGGCGGCGATGCGCGCATCGGCTTTGGCCAGGACCATCTCGAAGAGATCGAGTGCCGACCGGAAGTGCGGCCACTCCCGATACATCGCCTGAAGCTCGTCGATCTCACCGCGATTGATCGCGCGTTCGAGCGCTTCCTCCAGTCCAAGCCATGATGCCAGCAGCAGACGCGTCTGCGTCCAGGCGAACTGCCAGGGAATGGCGCGCAGGCCTGCGAGGCCGGCCCCTGTCTGGCGGCGGGCGGGACGGCTCCCGATGTTGATCTCTTCGAGTTCAGCCTGCGGTGTCGACGAACGGAAGTAGTCCGGGAACGCCGGTTCGTCTGATACGAAATGCCGATACGACGAGCAGGCGTCACTCGACAAGCGCTCCATGCATGCACGCCAGCCTTCGCGGGGAGTGCTGGCGGGGGCCAGCCACGATTCGAGCGTGCCGCTCGTGTAGACCTCCAGCGTTCGAAGCGCGATCTCGGGAAGCCCGAACAAAGCCTGGATCATCTCGCCTTGTTCAGTCACGCGCAGCCGTCCGTCCACGGTGCCCGATGGCTGCGACTGCAACGCGAGATACGTCGGCCCGCCGCCGCGACCGACGCTGCCACCGCGCCCATGAAAAAGCAGCGGCCGGACGCCGTGGCGACGGCACGCCTCGACGATCGCTTCCTGCGCCTTGAACAGCTCCCACCCGGCGCTGAGCCGGCCGACATCCTTCGCCGAGTCGGAGTAGCCGACCATCACTTCCTGCAGCCCATCGATCCGGGCCCGGTACCACGGGATGGCGAGCAGGGCATCGAGGATGTGGCGCGCGCCGCGAAGATCGGCCGCCGTCTCCAGCAACGGCACGACGCGGAGCGGACGCTCGACGCCCATCTCTTTCTGCAGCAACTCGACGACGAGCACGTCCGACGCCTGCCGCGTCATCGTGACGATGTAGCTGCCGAGCGATTCGTGCGGGGTGAGGGCGATGGTGCGAAACGTGTCGAACACGTCGCGAACCTCTGGAGACGTGCCGAGGCCAGGCGGAATGAGGGGGCGCGGATTCTGCAGCTCGCGTGCCAGGAAGTCGAGACGCGCCGGCTCGTCCCACTCGGCGTACGAGCCGAGGCCGAGGGCCCGCGTGATGGTGTCGATCGCCTCGGTGTGCCGATCGGAGGACTGTCGGATGTCGAGTTGCGCGAGCGTGACGCCGAAGACCGCGACACGTCTCAGCACGTCGGTCAGCCGGCCGCCGGCAATCAGCTCGTGGCCGGTTTCGACCAGCGATGCGTGGCACAACCGCAAGGGCTCGGCAAGCTCGGCGCGCTCGAGAATGACATCGGGTCCCGGCTCGCCGCTTCCGGTATCCGAATCAAGGGTCTTCTCAATCCATGCGCGGGTGGCCACGAGCCGTGTGCGCACGCCACGAAGCAGCTCGCGATACGGTTCTCGCGCGTCGCCCGCCCGCGCGCGCAACGCAGCGGTCGCGTGGCTCATCGAGAGCTCGTCACGCAGCGCTTCGATCTCTTTCAGATAGAGATCGGCGGCCACCCATCGGGCCAGCAGCGTCGCGCGCCGCGTGACGTCCGGGGTGACATTCGGGTTGCCATCGCGATCGCCGCCCATCCACGATCCGAACCGTACCGGTGACGCCTCGAGGGGCAGCGCGCTTCCGCTGACCGTCACCAGCGCACGATCGACGCTGCGGAGAAAACGCGGCAGCGCATGCCACAGGCTCTGTTCGAACACGATGAGGCCGCTTTTCACCTCGTCGATCGGGGTGAGACGCTGATGGCGCACTTCATCCGTCTTCCACGCCGCCAGGATCTCGCGCCGAAGCGCGGACTGCAGCTCGGTCCGCTCGGGAACGGTGAGGTCTGTCCGATCGCCTTCGGCCAGCAACTGGGCTACCCGGTTGTGCTTGTGGATCAGCGTCCGCCGCGACACCTCGGTGGGGTGCGCGGTGAGGACGAGCTCGACCTGAAGCGAGCAGACGGCCTGGTGCAGCGCCGCCGGTGAGATGCCACGCCTCACCAGCCGGGCAAAGGTTTCCTCTGACGAGCCGCGCTGCGGTGGCGACGAGGGATCGCGCAGATACGCGCGCCGCCGCCGAATCCGATGATGCTGCTCCGCAACGTTGGCCAGGTTCAGGAAGTGCGTGAAGGCACGTGCGAGCGGGATGGCTGCATCGACCGGCAGTTGCGCGAGCTCGGCGGCCAGCGCCTGAAAGTCGCGATCGGCGCGCGCCCGCGATGACTTCGCGATCCGTCGCACGTGCTCGACCGCGTCGAGCAGCCGAGCGCCTTCAGTCGCGCGCAGCGTCTCGCCGAGGAGCGCGCCGAGAAGCCGGACATCCTGCCTCAGCGCCTTGTGCGGGTCGTTCTCCATGCGTCAGGTCCAGCATAGAAGAAGACTCGCGCGCGCGTGCCCGACATTTCTGTTGAGATCCACCCGTGATTCCTACAATTCTGCCCCTAGCCCGAAACTCGACTCGGGATCAACAATACCGACGAGACTCAGGCGCGCGAACTCGGCCATGCGATTCACTCAGTACGATCCGGAAGGCTTCTTCGACGAGATGTTCGGCGCCGGGCAGCGGCCGCGGCCGGCCGCCCGCGCGCTCGCGCAGTTCCTCGACGCACTGCCCGATGGCGAGTTGCTGCGGCGTCAGCGAGCGGCAGAGCGCGCGCTGCTCAACATGGGCATCACGTTCAACGTCTACGGCGATGGTGCCGGCACCGAGCGCATCTTTCCCTTCGATCTCGTTCCACGCATCGTCGCGGCGTCGGAATGGAGCGTCATCGAGCGCGGCCTGAAGCAGCGCATCCAGGCGCTCAACCTCTTCATCGACGACATCTATCACGACCAGCGCATCGTCAAGGACGGTGTGGTCCCGTGCGAGGTTGTCAACTCGGCCAGGACACTGCGGCCTCAATGCCACGGGCTGACACCACCGCACGGCATCTGGTGTCACGTGACCGGAACCGATCTCGTGCGGCATGCCGACGGCCAGGTCTACGTGCTCGAAGACAACCTGCGCTGTCCGTCCGGCGTGTCGTACGTGCTCGAGAACCGCAACGTGATGAAGCGCACCTTTCCGCGCGTGTTCGAGTCCTCGCGCATTCGGCCCGTGCACGACTACCCGAGCCGCCTGCGCGAGATGCTGGAATACCTGGCGCCTGCCGGCGCGGATCCGCCGCGCGTGGTCGTCCTGACCCCCGGGATCCACAACTCGGCGTACTTCGAGCACTCGTTCCTGGCACAGCAGATGGGCGTGGAGCTGGTCGAGGGGCGTGACCTCGTCGTCTCCGACGGGTTCGTCTGGATGCGTACGACACAGGGTTTCGAGCGCGTCGATGTGGTTTATCGCCGCGTCGATGACGATTTCCTCGATCCCAAGACCTTCCGCGCCGATTCGCTGCTCGGCGTGCCGGGGTTGATGGACGTATACAAGGCCGGACGGGTGGCGCTCGCCAACGCGCCCGGCACCGGTGTGGCCGATGACAAGGTGCTGTACGCGTACGTGCCCAGGATCGTGAAGTACTACCTCGCCGAGGATGCCATCCTCCCGAATGTGCCAACCTACGTGTGCGCCGACGAGCGCGAACGCGGGTACGTGCTCGACCATCTGCCCACGCTGGTCGTGAAGGCGGCAAACGAATCGGGGGGATACGGCATGCTCGTCGGCCCGCATTCCACCCGCGAACAACAGTCGCAGTTCGCCGAGCAGATCAAGGCGAATCCTCGTAACTACATCGCGCAGCCGACGCTGTCGCTGTCGAGAGTGCCGACGATCGTCGGCGACAACCTCGAGGGGCGTCACGTCGATCTGCGCCCGTACGTTCTGTACGGCAAGTCCATCTTCGTGCTGCCTGGCGGCCTGACGCGCGTGGCGCTGAAGAAGGGCTCGCTCGTCGTCAATTCCTCACAGGGAGGCGGGAGCAAGGATACGTGGGTGCTGGCCGATGACCCGACGGTTGACAGCGATCGGGCGACAGTCGAGCCGATCTCGGTGCCCACCAATCAAAGGACGGCAGAGCCATGCTGAGCCGGGTGGCCGAATCGATGTACTGGATGAGCCGTTACATCGAGCGCGCCGAGAACGTGGCACGATTCGTCGACGTCAACCTCACCCTCATGCTGGATCTGCCCAACGAACAGGCGCAGCAGTGGAAGCCGCTCGTCGACATCACCGCCGACACCCAGCAGTTCCTCGAGCGCTACGGCAGCGCGAGCGAGCGGAACGTGACCAGGTTTCTCACCTTCGACAACGACAATGTCAACTCGATCGCGTCCTGCCTGCGTGCGGCGCGTGAAAACGCGCGCACGGTGCGCGAGGCGATCTCGTCCGAGATGTGGGAGCAGCTGAACGAGTCGTATCTCATGGTCAGTGACGCGGCGCGACATGGCGGGGACCTGGTCGATCCGCAGGAGCTCTTTGCCTCGGTCAAGATGGCGAGCCACCTGTTCGCAGGCGTGACCGATGCGACGATGACTCACGGCGAAGGCTGGCACTTCTGTCAGCTCGGCCGGATGCTCGAACGTGCCGACAAGACCTCTCGAATCGTCGACGTGAAGTACTTCCTGCTGCTGCCGACGCTCGATGACGTCGGAACCACCGTCGACGACATGCAGTGGGCGGCGGTCCTGCGATCGGCCAGCGCGCTCGAGATGTATCACCGCCGGCACGGTCGGCTCTCGCCCACCCGCATTGTCGAGTTCCTGCTCCTCGACCGCGACTTTCCACGCGCCATTCATTACTGCCTCATGGCCGCGCGGCGGTCGGTGCACGCGATTTCGGGAACACCGTCCGGCATGTTCCGGACGAGCGTCGAGCAGCTGCTGGGCGTGCTCTGCTCGGAGCTGGCGTACGCCCAGATCGACGACATCATCCGGGAGGGTCTGCACGAGTACCTCGACGTCCTGCAGACACGGATGAATCAGGTCGGCACCGGGATCCACGACACGTTTTTCGCAGCCCGGGTCGTTCCGCCAACCACGGGCCCGAGGGCGCGGCCGCGAAGCGTCACGGCATCGATCATCTGACGCAGCTGCGTCACATCTCTGGAACTCAGGCGTCCATGGCCATTCACGTCGCTCTCCACCATACGACTCACTACCATTTCGACCGTCGAGTCTCGCTCGCACCGCACATCGTCCGTCTGCGCCCCGCGCCTCACTGCCGCACGCCCATCCTGAGCTACTCGCTCAACCTGGCGCCGAAACCGCATTTCATCAACTGGCAGCAGGATCCGCACAGCAACTACCTCGCGCGCGTCGTGTTTCCCGAACAGGCGACTGAGCTGCTCGTCGAGGTCGATCTCGTAGCGGAAATGTCGGTCTTCAATCCGTTCGATTTCTTTCTCGAGCCGGCTGCCGAACAGTTCCCGTTTTCGTACGAGCCGTGGCTGGCCAAAGACCTCGCTCCGTTCCTCGAGGCTCGTCCTGACGACGGTCAGCTCGGCGACTTCATCAGCACGATCGATCGCCGCCCGCGGCGCACCATCGACTTTCTGGTCGAATTGAATTACCGGCTCTCGAAGGAAATCGCCTACGTCATCCGGCTCGAGCCGGGCGTTCAGGCCCCCGAGGAGACCCTGAAGCTTCGGCGCGGATCCTGCCGCGACTCGGGCTGGTTGCTGGTCCAGATGCTCCGGCGTATCGGCCTGGCCGCGCGCTTTGTCTCCGGTTACCTGATTCAGCTGACTCCCGACGTCAAGTCGCTCGACGGGCCCTCGGGTGCCGCGGCCGACTTCACTGATCTCCATGCGTGGGCCGAGGTGTATCTGCCAGGCGCCGGCTGGGTCGGTCTCGATCCCACGTCGGGTCTGCTGGCCGGCGAAGGACACCTGCCGCTCGCCGCGACTCCCGATCCATTCAGTGCGGCGCCGATCACCGGTGCGCTCGACGAATGCGAAGCCACCCTGACGCATGAAATGCACGTGCGGCGGCTGTACGAGTCGCCGCGTGTGACGAAGCCATACACCGACGAGCAGTGGTCGGCGATCGAGGCGCTCGGTCAGCGGATCGACGGGGACCTGCAGGCGGCAGATGTCAGGTTGACGATGGGAGGCGAGCCGACATTCGTGGCGATCGATGACGTGGACGCTCCTGAATGGAATGTCGCGGCGCTCGGAGCGCAGAAGCGTGTGCGCGCGGGCGAGTTGGTGCGTCGCCTCAAGAAGCAGTTCGCCCCCGGTGGCGTTCTGCACTGTGGTCAGGGCAAGTGGTACCCGGGGGAGTCATTGCCGCGATGGGCGCTCGGATGCTGGTGGCGGCTTGACGGCGTGCCGATGTGGAATGAGGAGTGCCTGCTCGCCGATGACAGCCGGAACTACGGGCACACCATCGATCATGCCCGGCGCTTCATCGCAGCTCTTGCCACTCGGCTCGAGGTCGATCCTGCCCATGCTGTGCCGGCCTATGAGGACGTGTGGTACTACATGTGGCGGGAGCGCCGGCTTCCGGTCAACGTCGATCCGCTGACCTCACAACTGTCGGATGAAGAGACGCGCGTGCGCCTCGCTCGGGTCTTCGAACAGGGCCTCGATCGCGTCGTCGGCTACGCGTTGCCCCTGCGGCGGCAATGGACGTCGAACCCGGGCTGGCACTGGGAGAGCGGTCGCTGGTTCCTGCGACCCGACCATCTCTTCCTGATTCCAGGTGATTCGCCGATTGGTTACCGGCTCCCGTTGGACTCGCTGCCGTGGGTGACGGAGAGCGACTACCCACACATCTTCGAGCAGGACCTGCATGTCGTGCGCCCGCCGCTGCCACAGCGGCACATGTACGTCGATCGCCGTGCGCAGCGTCAGCCGGACCGCGACGCCCAGTTCCACGACGCGCGCCGACTGACACGAAAGGCCCCCCAACGAGGCGAGTCGGACCCCGATGTCATCCGAACCGCGGTTTGTGTCGAGCCGCGGGAAGGGCGGCTCCATGTGTTCATGCCGCCGGTGAGTCGAACCGAGGACTACCTGGACCTGCTCGCCGCCATCGAGGGAACCGCGGCGGAGGTGGGTACGCCCGTGATCATCGAAGGAGAACAACCGCCAGTCGACCCGAGGTTGAACTCCTTCACGGTGACACCCGACCCGGGTGTGATCGAGGTCAACCTGCATCCGGCGCACAGTTGGAGCGACCTCGTGACTGCAACCACGACCTTGTACGAGGAGGCGCGCCAGTCGAGACTCGGGACCGAGAAGTTCATGCTCGACGGCCGGCACACCGGCACGGGTGGGGGCAATCACATCGTCGTCGGTGGGCCAACGCCGAGTGAGAGCCCACTGCTGCGCAGGCCGGACCTCCTGCGCAGTCTCGTCGGCTACTGGCACAACCATCCCTCGTTGTCGTACCTGTTCTCCGGCTTGTTTCTGGGTCCGACGAGCCAGCATCCCAGGGTGGACGAGGCGCGCAACGACGCGCTCCACGAACTGGAGATCGCGTTCACGCAGATCGAGCGCGCGGGCACCAGTCCACCATGGCTGGTCGATCGTGTATTTCGGCACGTGCTCGTCGACGTCACCGGGAACACACATCGCACCGAGTTCTGCATCGACAAGCTCTACGCGCCCGAGACCAGCAGCGGCCGCCGCGGGCTGGTCGAGCTCCGCGCGTTCGAGATGCCGCCGCATGCGCGCATGAGCCTTGCGCAGCAGCTGCTGCTGCGCTCCCTCATCGCGACGTTCTGGCACGAGCCGTATGCCCGTCCGCTGGTTCGGTGGGGAACCGAGCTGCACGATCGGTTCATGCTGCCGCACTTTGTCGCGCAGGATTTTCAAGACGTGATTGGCGATCTGCAGCGGGCCGGTTATCCATTCCGGGAGGAATGGTTCGCTCCGCACGTCGAGTTCCGCTTTCCCTTTTACGGCGCTGTTGCCGCACGCGGCGTGCGGCTCGAACTACGTCAGGCCCTGGAACCGTGGCACGTCATGGGTGAAGAACCGGGCCCGGGCGGCACCGTGCGATACGTGGATTCGTCAGTCGAGCGCGTGCAGGTCAAGGTCACCGGCCTGACCAACTCGCGGCATGTCGTCTCCTGCAACGGGCGTCGGGTACCGCTGCACGCGACAGGCACGTCAGGCGAGTTCGTCGCCGGCGTCCGTTATCGCGCATGGCAGCCCGCGAGTGCGCTGCACCCCACCATTCCCGTGCACGCACCCCTCGTCTTCGACCTCGTGGACGCGTGGAACCAGCGCGCGCTTGCCGGGTGCGTCTATCATGTGGCGCATCCTGGCGGCCGCAACTTCGAGCAGTTTCCGGTCAACGCCTATGAAGCCGAAAGCCGCCGCCTTGCGCGCTTTGCGAGCGGAGGGCACACGCCCGGCACGGCTGCCATTCCGGCCGAGGAGCGTAACCCGGATTTCCCGTTCACGCTCGATCTGCGACGTCCCGCGAGACACACGGTGATGGCCACCGACGAGGCCGCCCTTCTGTAATGGAGTCGTTGACGCATTCCCCGGGGCCCACGACCCCCTGGCGACTTCTCGCAGGCTACCAGCCGCGCGGCGACGTGCACGACGAGCTCGTGGCGCCGGGCGGCGATCTCAGGTCTCACTACGACACATTCGTCCGGTCGCTCGAAGCGCTCGGACGACACGAGCTCGCCTCGCGGTGGGAGAGCGCCAAGCGCACGATTCGTGACAACGGCGTGACCTACAACGTCTACGGCGATCCGGAAGGTGTCGATCGTCCGTGGACGCTCGACATGATCCCGCTCGTCGTCCCGTCCTCGGAATGGAGTCAGCTCGAGACGGCGCTCATTCAGCGGGCGCGCCTGCTCAATTCGGTCCTGGCCGATCTCTACGGGCCACAACGGCTGCTGCACGAACGGCACCTGCCGGCGCCACTGGTGTTTGGCAATCCCGGGTTCCTGCGATCGTGTCATGGGATCGCGGTTCCGCGCGGCGTCCACCTTCATCTCCATGCCGTCGATCTCGCGCGTTCGCCGGATGGACAGTGGTGGGTCCTTGCCGATCGCACACAGGCACCGTCGGGCGCCGGGTACACGCTGGAGAATCGCATCGTCCTGTCGCGCAGCCTGCCCGAGGCATTTCGTGATTGCCAGGTCCAGCGGCTGGCGTCGTTTTTCTGGGCGCAGCGCGACACGCTGACGGCGCTCGCGCCATCGCCGCGCGACACACCGCGCGTCGTGCTGCTCACGCCGGGGCCCCTGAACGAGACGTACTTCGAGCACGCGTATCTTGCGCGTTACCTCGGTTTCACTCTGGTCGAAGGGGGGGACCTCACGGTCCGCGATCGGCGGGTCTTCATCAAGACGCTCGACGGCTTGCAGCCGGTTGACGTGATATTCCGGCGACTCGACGACAGCTACTGCGACCCGCTGGAGCTGCGCGGCGATTCCACGCTCGGGGTTGCCGGACTGGTCGAGGCGGCTCGTGCCGGAAACGTGACGATTGCGAATGCGCTCGGCTCCGGTGCGATCGAGACGGCAGCGATCTCGCGATTCCTTCCCGGCCTCTGTCGCAACCTGCTGGGTGAAGACCTGCTGCTGCCCTCGGTGCCGACGCGATGGTGCGGGGAGCCGGACGATCTGCAGTTCGTGCTCGAGCACCTCGATCAAATGGTCATCAAGCGCGCATTCCCGCCGGTCAGCGGTCAGCCCGTCTTTGGCCGGACTCTGACGCCGCTGCAGCGTGCCGCGCTCGTCTCCGAGATCCGGGCCAACCCCGAGGAGTTCGTCGGACAGGACGAGATGCCGCTGTCGATGGCCCCGGTCTGGAATGGCCAGAAGCTGGAGTCGCGACCGCTGGTACTGAGGATGTACGTCGCCGCGGCCGGAGACTCCTATGCCGTGATGCCTGGCGGGCTGACCCGCATCGCCGTGAGCGCCGAAGTCCCCATCGTCTCGATGCAGCGCGGTGGTGGCAGCAAGGACACGTGGGTACTGACCGATGGTCCCGTCAGCCCGATGTCGCTGCTGGCGCCGCCCACGATCAGGATTCAACGTGAGCGGCGATCGGGAGATCTGCCCAGCCGTGTGGCCGACAACCTGTTCTGGCTGGGTCGCCATGCCGAACGAGTGGAGCACTCCGTCCGCCTGCTCCGCAGTGTCGTTGCGCGATTGACCGACGAGGACGCAAGCGAGGTCACGCCGGAGCGAGCAGCGCTGGTGCGGGTCCTCGTCGCGCACGGACTCCTGCCCGGCAACCTGCGCGAGCCGTTGACAGCGCGGGACGTGGAACAGGAACTCCTCGCCTCGCTGTTTCGGCCGGTCCCGGGCAGTCGCATGCGCGACACGCTCGAAGAGCTGCGGCGAATCGCGTCGAACGTGCGCGACCGTCTCTCCATCGATACCTGGCGCATTCTGAACCAGCTGCGACAGGACTTCCGGCTTCGTCACGGACGCATTCAGCTCGACGATGCCCTGCTGCATCTGAACCGGATGATCACGGATCTGGCGGCGTTCAGCGGCATGGAGATGGAGAACATGACGCGCGGCCACGGCTGGCGATTCCTCGATATCGGCCGGCGGCTGGAACGTGCTGCCAACATGTCGACGCTGTTGAGGCACGCCCTGTCGCCGGGATCGACTCACCAGGCGATGCTCGGCCCCCTGCTCGAGATCGCTGACAGCACGATGACGTATCGCCGCCGCTACTTCGCGCAGCCGCAGCTGCCCCTCGTGCTCGACCTGCTGGTTGCCGATGCGACCAACGCGCGGTCGATGGCGTTCCAGGTCGTGCAACTGGGCGATCACGTCGATCATTTGCCGCGCGACAAGGGTGCGCCGTCGCCTGCCCAGGAGCAGCAGATCGTCACGCGAATGTCGGAGACGATTGCCGGCGCCGATCTCGACGCGCAGGGACAGCCGGACGAGCACGGATCGTTTCCCGATCTCGAGGAAGTGCTGCGCGCGATCTCGGAAGACCTTCGCCGGCTCTCTGACGTCATCACGTACTACTACTTCAGTCACGCGGAGGTCCGTGTCAGCTGACGACTCTTCGGTGACCTACGACGTCGTACACGTGACGCGTTACTCGTATACCGAGTCGGTCTCGGTGTCGCACCATCTTGCACGCCTCAGCCCGCGGGCACTTCCGCATCAGGCACGCCTGCAGGGCACGCTGGATGTGGAGCCGGCCGCCGCGGTGTTGTCGACCCATGCCGACTACTTCGGCAACGAGACGACGTTCTTTGCGATGCAGGGCGCGCATCGACGCCTGACGATCACGTCGCGCTGTCGCGTCCGCGTCAAGCCTCGGGTGCCACCCGAAGTGTCCGCGACGCCGCCATGGGAACAGGCGGGCGATCGGGCGTTGCTCCCGCTCGACGCCCTCGAGGCACTCTTCGACTCGACCTCGCTGCGTGCGGCACCTGAGTTCGTGGCCTACGCGCGTCCGTCATTTCCCGCGGGTCGGCCGCTGCTCGAGGCTGTAACCGATCTGACCGCGCGCATCTACTTGGATTTCACCTTCGATCCCGATGCGACGACGGTCGCCACGTCGCTGACCGACGTGTTCAGGCTTCGTCGCGGCGTCTGTCAGGATTTCACGCGGTTCGAGATCGCCTGCCTGAGGGCGCTCGGGATACCGGCGCTGTATGTGAGTGGTTACCTGGAAACGGCTCCGCCGCCGGGGCTGCCGCGCCGCGTGGGCGCCGACGCCTCGCACGCGTGGCTGGCCTTTTATTGTCCGGGTGCCGGATGGATCGACGTGGACCCGACCAACAATCTGCTGCCATCGACCGGACACGTCACGCTCGCGAGAGGACTCGACTACGGTGACGTCAGCCCGATCCGCGGAGTGATCCTCGGTGGCGGGCAGCACGTGCTGCAGGTCAGTGTGGATGTCAGTCGGGTGGCTAACGCTCGGTAATGCAGAATGCAGAATGCAGAATTCAGAAGATGCCTGCTTAGGTCTCTACCTGTTGGCAAAATCTGCATTCTGCATTCTGAATTCAGAATTACTCGTTCACGATCTCCCGGGCGCTGGCATTGGCGTCGTACTGACATGACGCTCGGGACGATTGGCAACCGGCTGATCGGTCTCCAGTTTCAGGAAACTGAGAACGCCTGCCGCGACCATCGATCCCGACGACATCATCAGCGCCACCGTTGGCAGCGAATAGCCTCCCTCGAACAGAAAGCCAGCGATGATCGGCGCGAGCACGGATCCACCGCGCCCGACTCCGACGGCGAAGCCGGTCCCCGAGGCGCGCACGTGAGTGGGAAATACCTGCGCGAAGATCGCGTACATGCCGACGATGGCGGCGTTGGTGCAGAAGCCCGCCGCCGCGCAAATCATCGAGAGTCGCTGCAGATCGGGCGGCGTCTGGCCGAACAGCGCCACCATGACGGTCGACAGCAGCATCACGCCGATCGTCAGACCCTTGACCCCGAACCGGAGTGTCAGGAACCCGAGCGTCGCGCCGCCCAGCGCTCCACCCACATTGGTCCAGACCAGCACGGTCGCAGCCGACGACGCGGCAAAACCGAAGTCAGCGACGATCTTCGGGACCCACTTCAAGATGAAGTAAAAGGTCGTGATGTGGAAGAAGTAGGCGACGGCAACGAGCATCGTGATTGTCGCCAGCCCGGGTCCGAAGATATCGGAGACCGAGCGCTTGCGCGCGTCGGCCGAGATCACCGGCAATGTGCTGATCGCCGCATGTCCCATGCGCGTCATCGCTCGATTGATCTTCTCGAGCGCGCCGCTCGGCTGCTTGCGCGCGAGCCAGTGCACCGACTCCGGCATCAGGAAGTACGTGATCGGGATCATTACCGCCGTGACACCTGAGCCGAAATAGAAGACCGAGCGCCAATCGTTGCTCTGCAGGAGCCACGCCGCGACGATGCCGCCGACGACGGCTCCGACGGGATAGCCAATCGACATGAGCGAGACGCTCAGGTGCCGGCGGCGTGTGCTCGAGAACTCAGCGGCGACGGCGTTGATCGCGGCGAGCATGCCGCCGATGCCGAGGCCGGTGACGACACGCCAGATCGACAGATCGACCAACCCCGTCACCGTGGTCGCCATCAGCATGCCAAACGACATGACCGCCAGGCATCCCAGGATCGTCGGGCGCCGGCCGATCTTGTCGGCGACGCCGCCGAGCACGATCGAGCCGATGGCCATGCCAATGAGTTCCATCGACAGAACGATACCGAGCGCGCCGCGGTCGATTCCCCATTCGGTGGCGATCCCGGGCGAGGCGAAGCTGATGGAAAGAATGTCGAAGCCGTCGAGCGCATTCAGAGCGATAGTGATGCCCACGACTGCGATCTGCAGTCGGCTCATCGGCGCCTGGGCAAGCACGTCTCTCGGATCTGAGTTCATACGGCGGAGCGTATCACTTTCGGCGTCGCGATCGGCAGCGGCAGGTGGCCCTGACTGCCGGGATGCGTATGGCAATTGGGTGCCGCCTCGCTAGAATGATCACCCGCGAGGAGATGACTGTGGCTCTACATCCGCAATGCAAAGCATTCCTGGACCAGCTCGCGTCGATGGGCGGCACGCCGTTGCACGAGATGACACCGACCGAGGCCCGCGGCATGGCGTTGCCGCCGGAGCTCGCCGGCTTCGAGCAACCGGTACATCGCGTCATCGATCGCACCGTGCCCGGACCGGCCGGGCGGATTCCGGTTCGCATCTACTCGCCGACATCGGCCGCTCGACTCCCTGCGTTGGTCTACTTCCGCGGCGGCGGTTTCGTGCTCGGCACGCTGAACTCTTCAGATCGTCCATGCCGGGATCTTGCACACCTCGCCGGCCGCGTCGTGATATCGGTGGACTACCGGCTGGCGCCGGAGCATCCATTCCCGGCTGCCGTTGACGATGCCTATGCGGCGACGAAGTACGTGATCGAGAACGCCTCCGAGTTCGACATTGACGCCAGTCAGGTGGCTGTCGGTGGCGAGAGTGCTGGTGGAAACCTTGCGGCGGTCACCGCTCTGAGATGCCGCCAGGGCGTCACGCCGCCGCTGGCGTTTCAGCTTCTCATCTATCCGCTGGTTGATTTCGCGGACGCCAGTCCATCGATGCGCGAGTTCGGCAACGGGCACTTCATCACGTCCGATGTGCTCGCGTATTTCGAACGGCACTACCTGAGGACCGAACAGGACCGTCGTCATCAGGACGCGTCACCCCTGACTGCAGATTTGCGTGGCTTGCCTCGGGCATTGGTGCTGACGGCTGAATGCGATCCGCTTCGCGATCAGGGGGAGGCCTACGCACGGAAACTCGAGCAGTCTGGCGTGTCCGTGACATTGAAGCGCTATGAGGGCATGATTCATCCATTCTTCAGCCTGGCCGGCATCATCGATGGCGGGAAGGTCGCAATCGCCGATGCCGCAGCCGCCTTGAAGAAGGCGTCCGAAGTCCAGGCTGGCGCGTGAGGAGTGACCATGACTCGAATGCTCACGCTCGTGGTGTTCGCGCTGTTTACGGCAGTCGCCGGCAACATCGTCGCCGCCGGCTGGAGCCCCGAAGCGGCGGCGCGCTATCTCGATGAACGGCAGAAGCAGTGGTTCGAGTGGAAGCCTGCGGCGTCGGCCAACGGGCCGTGCGTCTCGTGCCACACGGGGATGACGTACCTGCTGGCGCGGCCGGCGCTGCGTCGCGTGCTGAAAGAGGAGCAGCCGACCGTCTACGAACGTGGCCTGCTCGCTCGCTTGCGCGCCAATGTCGGTGCCAAGCCTCCTGGTGCGCTGCAGGATGTCGAAGCCATTTTTGCGGCGATGTTTCTCGCGCGTGAGGACCCGCGCGGTGCGATGAGCGTCGACACGCAAAAGGCATTCGAACAGTTGTGGACGCTGCAGCGTACGGAGGTGCCCGCGACGGGGGCCTGGAAGTGGTATTCGGCGAACCTCGATCCGTGGGAGCACGCTGAATCCAGTTACTTCGGCGCATCGCTTGCGATGCTCGCCGTCGCATCGACGCCCGCTGACTATTGGCAGCGCGCGGATATCCGTGAGCGCACCGAGGCCATCGCACGCTACCTCGCGACATCATCCGAGCGACCTCTCCACGATCGAATAGCGCTGCTGTGGGCGACGGCCACGCCTCCGTCGAGGCTGCTCGAAGGATTACGTCCGGCACTCATTCCCGAGGTCCTGGCGAAGCAGCAGCCTGATGGCGGCTGGACGCTGGCATCGCTGGGCCCGTGGAGTCCACATCCCGATGCACCACCGGTCTCCGGCAGCGACGCGTACGCAACCGCATTCACGGCGTTCGCGCTCGGGAAGGCAGGCGTTGCCCCGTCGCATCCCGCACTCGCACGCGCGCTGTCGTGGTTGAGGGCGCACCAGGATCCGTCGACCGGCGCGTGGGCCGCGGTGTCGATGAACAAGCGCAGGCCTGCAGGATCGATGGAGGCGCTCTTCATGCAGGACGCGGCGACGGCGTTCGCGGCGCTCGCGCTCATCGAGGCCGGCACTCCTTGAAGAACGCAGTGTCCGGCTTTAGCCGGACCCTCCAGTTCAGACGAATTTGTCCGTATCGGTCGACCGGATGCGGCGGCTAGAATGCCGCATTCTCCGGGACGACCACTGTGGAAACCGCTGTCATCAGCTATCGCGTAGCTGACTTCCTCAAAAAACATCCGCCCTTCCACGCCATCGAAGAGGCGGATCTGCTCGGCCTCGCGGCGCACGGCCGCGTGCGATTCCACGAACCGAACGAGTACATCCTCTGGCAGGGCGAACCCCATCGTCATCACGTGTTCGTGATTCAGCAGGGAACTGTGTCCCTGTGGGACGAGTCCGGAAACCGCGTCGAACTGCGCGATGTTCGCGGCGTGGGCGACATGCTCGGCATCGAGCGCTACTGCGGCGCGCCACATTGTCTGTATTCGTGCCGATCGGAAACCGACGTGGTCATCTACGCGTTTCCGGCCGCCGATTTCGAAGACTTCGTGCTCAAGTACGCGCACGCGGCGCAGTACGTCGCGGCGGAAGGGCGGGTCACGCCTGACTACCAGCCCACAACCGGACGACGCAATCCGCAGGACACCTATCTGCATTCAGTGGTCGGGCGGAAGCCGCTCTCGACATGCCGCGGCAACGACAGCATTGCCGACATCGCGCAGCGATTTCTCGACTCGCAGTCGCAGGCCATGGCGGTTGTCGACGATGGCGATCGCGCCCGCGGGGTGCTGACCGCGGACACGGTGCTCTCGTGGGTCGCCGCCGGCGGGGGCAACGCACGCCAGCAGGCGATCGAAACCCTCCTCGAGAATCCTCCAACCGTCGTGGCGCCGGACGCGCTGGTGACTGACGGCGTGATCGCGATGAGCGGCGCCGCGGTGCCTGCGCTGGCGATGACGACCGATGGGACGGCCGACGGCCGTCTCCAGGCGATCGTGACGCCGTCCGATCTGGCGCTGTTCTTCGGTGAGCAACCAGCCACACTGCTCCGTGATATCCGCCTGGCCGATCACCTTCGCGAGCTGCGAGAGCTCAACCAGCGGGCGCGCGCGGTGACGCTCGAGTACCTCACAGGCGCAGCGGCCGTAGAGTGGCTTGCGCGGCTCACGCACCTCATCGACGCAGCGATCGTCCGGCGCATCCTCGAGTTGATCGGCAGCGATCCAGCGCCTGGCTGCTGGTGCTTCTGTGGTTCGTCCGGCCGCGGCGAGTCGTTGACCAGGCTTGCGCCGCATCTGCTCGTCCTGCTGGAGGAAGGTGCCGACGAGGTGGGCGCGCGTGGAGTCTACGATCGCGTCCTCGACGCACTCGGGGAATGCGACTACCTGCCGCGGCACCTCACGTTCGAAAACGCGTTCCATGTTGCGACCGTGCGGGAGTGGTCGGCGCGCTACCGCGCCTGGATTCGCGATCCCGTCATGCAGGAGATGTCGCGGGCGCGCACGCTGTTCGATCTCCGTCCAATACACGGCCGGCGATCGCTGTGGCAGGAGATCGATGCGTCCGTGGTGGAGCAGGTCGATCGTGATTTTCTTCAGGTGCTCGCCCACGACTGCCTGACCACCCTCCCGCCGCTCACCTTCTATCAGGACGCCGTCGTCGACAGTGGTGGTGAACACGTGTCGACGTTTCAGCTCGAACGGAGCGCACTGCGGCCGTTGGTCGACGTGGGACGAGTCTTTGCGATGGCCGCAGGGAAACTGATGGGCCGCTCGACCCTGGAACGCTTTGCCACCGCGCGCGCGTTGCTGCCGGAGCACGAACGGATCTTTCGTGAGGCGGCAGACACCTTTCGGGTCGTCTTGTGGCAGCAGGGACGAGTCGGCATCAGCCTGGGGACGTCAGGCGTGGACCTGCCGCCGACGCTCCTCAGCCGTCACGATCGTCACGTGCTCAAGGCCGGATTCCGCTCGATCCTTCGCCTCCTCGAGTTCACGGCGGATCGCACCTGGCTGAAGAGCCTGTGAGTGACCCGGCCTTCGTTGGTCGCTATCGCGATCGCTTCGAGCACACCTGGGCCGACGATACCGCGATCGATCGCGTCCGCTTCGTCGTGCTCGACTCCGAGACGACCGGCCTGAACCCGGCAACCGACCGGATCATCACGATCGGGGCAGTGGCTGTTGTCGCCGGCGAGATCGTCCTCGAAGATTCGTTCGGTGCCCTGCTGCGGATGGATCGCAACACCGAAGCGGTCACGGTGCACGGCGTGACTCGTGATGAGAGCCGGAAGGGGATCGACGAGGCCGAAGCGCTCGAGTTGTTCCTCGACTATCTCGGTGACGGGGTGATCGTGGGCCATCACATTGGACACGACATCGCCACCTTCGATGCGGCGTTGAACCGCCACTGGGGCTGCACGCTCCTCAATCGCAGCCTCGACACGATGGATCTGACGCTGCACCTCGAACGTGACGGCGCGTTTGCGGGACGTCCCGCCATCCGTCACTTCACGCTTGACGCCCTGTGCGACATGTTCGGTGTCATCCCGCACGATCGCCACACCGCTGGTGGTGACGCGTTCATTACCGCGCAGGTGTTCCTGCGGTTGGTCCGTCTCGCAAGCAGATTCGACCGCGGCACGCTGGCGCGCATCAGTGAGCCATTCGAGGTCGAGATAGCCTCGTAGTGGCGTATTCTTGGCGCGTCTCTCACGAGGACGTGTGCCATGCCAAGCTCAACCATCAGGACCGAAGACACTGTCTCCCCCGATGAAGCCGCATTGACGACGCAGTTCGTCGAGTTCCTCAAGACCGCAAGCGCGAAGCGGTATCCGACAGGGACGATGAAGCGCTTCAATCAGGGACGTCAGACCGCGTGCGTGCAGGCCGAGTTCATCGTGCCTGACGGTTTACCTGACGCGCATCGAGTTGGGCTGTTTGCGTCGCCGCGAACCTACCCCGCGTGGATCAGATTTGCGAACGCGGCCTCTGAGTCCGACAAGGACCGCGATATTCGCGGGATGTCGATTCAGGTGACGAACGTCGAGGGCGAAAACCTGACACCGGGAGCGGGGACGCAGGACTTCGTCCTGAACAGTCATCCCGTGATGATTGCGGGAACGACGCGCGACTTCCTGGAGTTGCTGCAGGCGAACGAGGCGGGTGGCGTCAGGCGCATCGTGTACTTCCTGACGCATCTCAACTCCGCTCGGATCGGCGCGGCGGCTCGACAGAACCCGAGTTGTCACCTCGACATTCAGTACTGGAGCACAACGCCTTACCAGTTTGGGTCCAACCGCGTCGTCAAATACGCAGTCCGACCGACGTCACGCCGCAGCAGCAAGAAGCCGGACACGCTGAGCGATACCTATCTGGCCGACAACATGCGTTCGCACCTCGATCAGGAGGAGGCGACGTTCGACTTCCTGATTCAGTTTCACGTCGACGATCGACGAACGCCAATCGAGGACGCCTCGGTCGAGTGGCAGGCCCAGGACTCGCCGTACCACCGGGTGGCAAGTATTCGCATCCCGCGGCAGCGGTTCGACGATGGCGATCGCGCGAAGCGGGGCGAACAGATGGCATTCAACCCGTGGCATAGCCTGATCGCGCACACTCCGCTGGGAGGAATGAACCGCGCCCGGCGCGAGATCTACCGCGCGATGGCCGAATTCAGAGGCCGCCCGCGCTAAGACCCTGGGCGCTCGGCTCTGGGCTTTGGCACCGAGAGCCGAGAGCCTAAAGCCGAGAGCCAAGAGCCTGCTAAAATCGCGACGTGCTCCTGCGTCTCTTATTCATCGCCTCCATCGCTGTCTGCGTGGCCGTCGGATCGATCGCTGCGCCGAACGCGCAGCCGGTGCCCGCGCCGGAAGACGTGACGGCGGGTTTGCGGATCTACCGGCAGAAGGCCGATTGCCAGGCGTGCCACGGATGGGCCGCCGATGGCCGCAAGATGGACAGCCAGATGCCCGACGGCGCCAACCTGCGCACGACGAAACTCGATCGCGACAAGCTGATCATGGCGATCAAGTGCGGCATCCCCGGTAAGGCGATGCCGGCGTTCGATCGGCTCGCCTACAGCGACGGCCGCTGCTACGGGATGAAGCAAGCCGATCTGGCCAAGCTCGGGACGACGATGCCCGATCCCGCGGCGACGCTGCAGCCCCGTGAGATCGAGCAGGTTGCCGACTTCCTCTTTGCCAGAGTCGTGGGCAAAGGACCGATGAACCGAGCGGCGTGCATCGAGTTCTGGGGCTCCGACGTCGAAGCCTGTAAAGAGTTCTCGAAGTAAGCAGCTGGCGGTTCACGGTTCCGTAGACAACTCCTGACAACCTCCTTCCGTCCAAGGGCATGTCCGGTTCCCTCGGTTACCGAGGGCAGGACAGATGCCAATGAGCAGACCACCCGATCTCATGCAGGGGACGCTCGATCTCTTGCTGCTGAAGATCATTGGCCTCGAGCCACAACATGGCTGGGCGATCGGCCAGCGGCTCAAACAGGTGTCGGATCAGGAGCTTCAGGTGAGCGACGGGTCCCTGTATCCGGCACTCCACAAGCTGGAACTGGCCGGCTGGATCACCGCGGAATGGAAAGTTGGCGAGCTGGGGCGCCGCGCGAAGTTCTACACGCTGACGCGTGCTGGCCGCAGGCGCCTCGACCAGGAAGCCGAGCAGTGGCATCGCGTCTCGTCGGCGATCACCCGTGTCCTACAGTTGAAAGAGGTGTGAACATGTGGCGTCGATGGATCTACGCGCTGCGGACGCGTCTGCGGGCGCTCGTCAGACCGGGCCAATCAGATGGCGAGTTGAACGACGAGCTGTCTTTCCATGTCGCGATGGAGACGCAGGCGAACCTTGCCCGTGGCATGACCAGGATCGAGGCTGAGCGTCGCGCTCGATTGGCGCTCGGAGGCGTCCAGCAGCTGAAAGAGAAGCTCCACGATCGGCGCTCGGTTCCCTGGTTCGATCATCTCCGTCAGGACGTGCGATACGGGGTTCGAACGATCCTGCGGACCAAGATCGTCAGCGCCGCTATCATTGCCACGTTTGCGCTGGGAATCGGCGCGAATGCCGCCATCTTCTCCCTGATCGACAGCGTGCTGCTGTCGCCGCTGGCGTACGATTCGCCGGATCGGATCGTGACGCTCGAGCCGTTCTGGACCAATCGGGGAGAAACCATCCCGGTGTCGTCCGATCCAGATTTTCGTGACTGGCGCGAGCAGAGCGAGCTGTTCGAGTACCTCGCGTATCACACCGGCAGAGAGATCAGGGTCGTCGCGAACGGCACGCCGATGTTCGCCGCGGTTCAGCTCGTTACACCGGACTTCTTCAGCGTGTTCGGCATGCGGCCCGTCAGAGGCCGTGTATGGACCGAGGAAGAAGAGACAACGCCGCGTGCGATGGTGAGCCACGCGTGGGCGATTGGGCAGTTCGGCGCCGCCGATGCGGCCATCGGAAAGACGGTTGAAGTCATTGGACGGTTGGCGGAGGTCGTTGGGGTGGCGCCGCCAGGTTTTTCCTATCCGGATGCCACCGAGATCTGGGTATCGAGCTCGCTAATACCGGCCAATCCAACCCGCGGCGCCCACAACTATTTGGTTGTCGGAAGGCTCAAGCCAGGCGTCGGTCTCGAGGACGCGCGAACCGAGATGCGCGCCATCGCTGCCCGCCTCGAGCGGGAGCATCCTGGCAATCGCTTCAAGTCGATCGCGGTCACTCCAATGCTGGACAAGCTGACGAGCCGAGCGCGAAACACGCTGTGGCTCCTGTTCGGGACCGTGATCGCGGTTCTGCTCATCGCCTGCGTCAACGTTGCCCATCTGCAACTCGCGCGTACGGCCGCGCGCGGCAGGGAGATGGCCGTGCGCTCGGCGCTTGGCGCCGGTCGCGAGCGCATCATCCGTCAAGTCCTGACCGAAAACCTCGTACTCGGGATCGTCGGCTGTGTCGTGGGACTGGGGTTCGGCTGGGTCACGCTGAAGGCGTTCCTGGGCCTGGCGCCGGCCGATATTCCCCGGCTGACTGACGTGCAAATCGATGGACGCGTCCTCTTCTTCACGCTCGCTGTCACAATGCTCTGCAGCCTTCTGTTCGGTGTGGGGCCCGCCCGCCGTGCCACACGGGTCGATGTCACGTCTGGCCTTCGCCACCAGGCCCGGAGCGCGGTCCGCGGCGTGGCGCCGCGGATTCGATCGACGCTGGTGATGGCTGAAGTCGCCCTGTCACTGGTACTGCTGATTGCCTCGGGACTGCTCGTTCAGTCGTTCGTGCGGCTCAGCCACGTGGATCTCGGATTCTCGACCGAGCGGCTGCTCGTCACGACCACCTCACATCCTGCAGCTGGGCCGGCGGGTGGATCGCAGGCGGCCTACTTCTACAGAGACTTGATCGCGCAGGTGCGAATGCTGCCAGGGGTGCGCAACGCTGCCGGCGTGATGACGATACCGTTTGTCACGCTGCGCCCGAACTCGGGTTACGCGATCGACGGCGGCACCGTGTATCGCCCTCACGAGCGCCCACTCGCAGACATCCAGGTGATCACGCCGGGATACTTCGACACGTTGAGCACGCCGATCCGTCGTGGCCGAGACTTTGATGAGCGAGACGAGTATGGACGGCCACAGGTTGCGATCGTGAACGAGCGCCTCGCGCGCGAGACCTTCGGCGCCGCCGACCCGATTGGGCGCGTCATTCGCACGGGAATGACGATGGAGTCGGAGAACGGCATGCAGATTGTCGGTGTGGTCGCCGACGCGCGGCAACGCTCGCCGGAAGCGGTGCCGCGGCCCGAGATCTACCTGCCGTACCTTCAGCATCCGGGCCCCGGCTCGCGCCTCACGCTCCTGACGCAGACGTCGCTCGACCCGGCGATGCTCGCGGGCTCCATTGGAGAGACATCACGAACGCTGGATCCGGGCGTGCCGATGCGGTTCTCGACAATGGAGGAGGTCTTCAGCGAGGCGCTGTCCTACCCCCGCTTTCGAACGCTGCTGGTGGCCTCGTTTGCCCTCGTGGCAGTGATCCTCGCGCTGGTTGGGATCTACAGCGTGCTCTCGTATCTGGTCGCCGAGCAGACGCCGGAGATTGGCGTACGACTGGCGCTGGGCGCGCTCCGTCGGGACATCTTCACCCGAGTCATTGGCGGGAGCATGCGGCTGGTCTTCGGCGGCCTCCTGGTCGGGCTGGCCATCGCGCTTATCGCTGTCCGCGCGATTCAGGCGATGCTCTTCGACATCAGCGCGCGCGACCCGATGACCATCGGGGCAGTCGTTGCGCTGTTGGCGGTGACCGCCCTTGCGGCCAGCGGTATCCCGGCGCTGCGCGCGGCATCAGTGGATCCCCTGGTCGCGCTGCGCGACGAGTAAGCGCCACGCTATTGCGGTTTTCGATTGTGTGTAGCTGTCCTCGGTTCTTGGGCCTTGGCGAAGGCCCAGGCACGACGCACCAGGGACTGACACTACACGAACTGCGAACTGCACTAGTCTGTCTTGAGCGTTCGCATGACGTCCACGCGCGTGGCGGTACGTGCCGGAATCAGCGACGCCAGCACCGCAATCGCGGTGAGGCTGAACGTGATCGCCAGCAGCACGCGCGGGTCCGAAGGGCCAACGCCGACGAGCTGTGACGTCAGGAGTCGGCGAAGCGCAAGCGTTGCGCCGCCTCCGACGATCACGCCGGCCAGCGACAGCAGGACGCCCTCGCGCAGGACAAGCCCCAGAATGTGCCGCGGTGTGCCGCCGACTGCGACCCGCACACCGAACTCGCGTCGCCGCTGTGACACGAGATACGCCAGCGTGCCGTACAGTCCAACGAGCGACAGGAACAAGGCGATCGCAGCAAACATAGCGGCGATCAGCATCGTGCTCGTTCGCGACAGGAGCGTCAGCGAGGCGCGTTCCGCCATGGTCCGGACGTCGAACGACGGCGCCTCGCGATCGATGGACAACAGCGCCGATCGAATCCCGTTGGTGACCGACGTTGTGTCCGCGTGCGACCGGACGACGTATCCGAACTCGCGTGGCGCGGTGACCGCATAGGGAAGGTAAAACGCTCCCGCTGTCACCTCGTTGACGAACGCGGGCCCCATCAGCTTCGCCGCGCGGACGACGCCGATGACGGTGAGCCAGCGCGTATTGTCGTCGACAGCCGTGAGCTGCCGGGCGTTGTCGGGCCGGAACACGCGGCGTCCGATCGGATCGTCGTTTGGCCAGAACCGCTGCGCGAGACCTTCGTCGATGATGACGGTAGTGGCGTCTGAATGATTGTCGCGTTCGTCGAAGTACCTGCCCCTGACGAGCGGTGTGCCAACTGCCTCGAAGTAGCCCGGCGTCACACCAACGCGCGTGGCGCTCACCACCGGCTCGTCTGGTTTTGGTATGTAGCCCTCCGCGACGAGGATGCCGCCCTGGTAATAGCCGCGAAGCGGCACGGCCGTCGTGACCCCGGCGGCGCTCACGCCGGGCACGCTACGGATGGCAGCGAGCGATCGTGCGACGAATGCACGCGCGTCGTCGGCGGCCGCGTAGCGCTGACCAGGAAGGCTCATGCCTGCCGTAATCACGCCGTCGGTCCGGAAACCGGTGTCGACGGCCAGCAGATTCCGAAAGCTGATCCACAGCAGGCCGGCGCCGACCAACAGGACGAACGCACACGCCATCTGTCCGACGACCAGCGTTCGTCGGGTGACGCGTAACGCCCGGCCTCCGGCCCCGCTTCGTCCGCTGTGCTGCAGCAGTACGCCGGGGGTCAATCGCAACAGGGGAAAAGCGCCCGCCAACGCGATGGCAATGCCGGCCAGAATGGCCGCTGCGCCAGTGACAGCCATCACCGGCAAATCGATCTGCGGCAGCTCACGACCGGCCAGCATCGGCGCCGGAAACGACGACAGAAGCCACCATGCGAGCAGCAGGCCTGCACTCATTCCCGCGACCGCAAGGAGCAGCCCTTCGACCACGAGCTGGCGCACGATGTCCGATCGTCGTGCACCAAGGGCGAGACGAGTGCCAAGCTCTCCGAGCCGCGCACGGGAGCGGGCGACCGCGAGGCCGACGACATTGGCCACACCGACAACGAAGACGAGGAAGGCGGCAGCCCACAGCAGCGTGAGAGGGCCACGCACGTCGCGCACGAGGACGTCCTGCAGGCGCTCGATGCTCGTATAGAAGCCGGCGTTCTGGAGCAGAGGTTTCAGTTTCGGCAGGCGATCCATGTTCGCTGCGTCAAGTGCCTCGACTTGGGCGCGCGCCTGCTCGATCGTCGCATCGTTCTTGAGGCGGCCGATATTGTACCAACCGTTGCTGTGGCGCGCATCGTCACTCCGCTGCTGATCGGTGAATGCGAACGGCGTATAGAAGCGGACGTCAGGGCCGCCAAAGGCAAACCCCGGCTGCAGTACGCCGACGATGGTGAAGTCGCGGCCGGACAAACGAACGGCGCGTCCCACAACACTCGGGTCGCCCCCATACAACTCACGCCAGAGCCCGTCGGTGAGCACGATGGCACGGTCGTTTCCGATTGTTGCTTCGCTGTCGACGAGCAGTCGGCCGTGCGCGGCTTGCGCGCCCAGCAGACGGAAGAGCGAGGGTGTCGTCACAATGCCTCGCAGCCGCGTGGGGACACCTCCGCCGTCGATCGTGACGTCGGAGAAGTTGTACATCGCCTGATCGTCGAGTGCCGTCACATGCTGGCGGCGATCCTCGTAGTCGGGTGGCGCGCTGACCGTGCCGACACGCCACTGGGCCATGCGCGGATACTGGTTCGCCATCAGGAGGATGCGTTCGGGCTCCTGGGCATTCAGCGGATGCAGGAGCGTGCGGTTCACTGCGGCCACCATGGCGGCATGTCCGCCCAGGCCGACGGCGAGCGTCACGAGTGCGGCGACGGCAAACCCACGGTCCTTGCGAAGTGCTCGCCACGACGTCTTGAGGTCCCGTGTCCAGTAATCGAGCGACAAGACACGAGGAATGCGGGTGACATGTGGCCGGCGTTTGTCGATGCTGGCCGCGTGCGCGGGTGTGGCCTCCGAGAGCGCCGTCGCAAGTTCTGGCCACGACGGAATTTCCGCGATGGCCGTGTTCCACGCGTCCTGTTCGGTCTCTCCCTCGTTGAGCCGCTTTGCGTAGCGCGCTTCGAGCTCCGAAGCCAATTCGTCGACGATCGCGTCGTAGCGTTCCGCCGGCAACGCTGCGGACGGCAGATGACCGCGAACGAAGGCGGCGAAGTCACGCATATTCGAGCCCCGCGGCGCGCTGGACTGCCAGCATGAACGCGCTCCATGCCTGCCGCTGCTGCACCAGCTTCTTCCGGCCTGTCGCGGTCAACTTGTAGAAGCGGCGACGGCGCTGACCGGCGCGCTCGACCCACCAGCCGGCGATCGCTCCCTGCGCTTCGAGGCGATAGAGGATTGGGTAGAGCGAGGCGACGTTGAACACGACGTCGCCGTTCGAGCGCTGTTCGATGCGCATCGCGATGTCATAGCCGTGGCGCGGCTCGTCTTCCAGCTGCGCGAGCACCAGCAATTCGGCGGTGCCCTTCTTGAGCGTGTGTTCCTCGGCGGCTGGAGTCATATATATCGCAGTGATACATATCTGAGCCAGATAGCTTGTGTCAAGTGGTGCTTGGGAACGAAGAACGAAGAATGCAGAACGCGAATGCGCAGCTAGTCGAGGGCGATCGATGGCAGGAACTTCGGCGGGCGCCGATGCTTCGTGGCCTGCTCGTAGGCATACGCCAGGCCGATGAGACGTGCCTCGCTCCAGGCGCGGCCCATGAAGAGGATGCCGACCGGCAGTTCGCCGACCCAGCCGGCCGGCACGGTGATGCTCGGATAACCGGCCACCGCCGCCGGCGACGTCCCGCTGCCCGTGATGTGGTCGCCGTTCACCAGATCCGTCGGCCACGCGGGCCCGAGCGCCGGTACGACGATGGCGTCCAGTTGGTGCTTCGTCATCACGGCATCGATGCCTTGCTCCCGCGCGAGACGCCGGCACTCGGAGAGCGCCGACTGGTAGTCCGGTGAAGTCAGTGGCCCCTTCGCCTCCGCGCGAACGAACAGTTCCTGCCCGAAGTGCGGCATCTCGCGTTCACGTTCGCGCTCGTTGAAGGCGATCAGATCCTTGAGTGAGCTGGCTGCTGATGTCGACCCGCGCGTGGCGAGATACGCATTGAGATTCGCTTTGAACTCGTAGAGCAGCACTTCTATCTCGCATGCGCCGAGGCGAGACGCTGTCGTGATATCGGCGGGGTCGACGATGACCGCCCCTTGTTCCTTCATCCGCTCGACGGCTGCGTCGATCAGGCGGTCCGTTGGCGGGCTGTAACCGAAGAACTCGGCGCGCGCGACACCGATACGTGCACCGCGAAGTGCGTCGGCGTTCAGCGCCGCGCTGTAGTCCACTTTCTCAGCCGGTGCGGACGCCATCGCCTCGTCCTTCGCATCGACACCCACCATGCCATTCAGCAGCGCGGCCGCGTCCGCAACAGTGCGCGTCATCGGGCCCGTCGTGTCCTGGGAGTGGGAGATCGGGATGACTCCGGCGCGGCTGACGAGGCCAATCGTCGGCTTGATGCCGACCAGCGCGTTGACCGCAGAAGGACACACGATCGATCCGTCGGTCTCGGTGCCCACGCCAACGGCGGCGAGGTTGGCCGCGATCGCTGCGCCTGTCCCCGAGCTCGACCCGCACGCGTTACGGTCGAGCACGTACGGGTTCTTCACCAGGCCGCCGCGCGCGCTCCAGCCGCTCGCCGATTTCGACGATCGGATGTTGGCCCACTCGCTCAGGTTGGTCTTGCCGAGAATGACAACGCCAGCCTCGCGCAGCCGTTCGACGACGAAGGCATCGCGGGGCGCGGGGCCGCCCACGAGTGCCAGCGACCCCGCGGTGGTCAGCATCTTGTCGCCAGTGTCGATGTTGTCCTTGATCAAGACCGGGATGCCATGCAGGGGGCCGCGCGAGCCCTTGGCCGTCCGTTCGGCATCGAGCGCATCGGCAATCGACGTCGCGTCTGGATTGATCTCGATCACCGATCGAAGGCGTGGCCCTGCGGCATCGATCTCGGCGATGCGCTGAAGATAGAGGTCGACGAGCCGCCGTGAGGTGAAGCGGCCGGTTGTCATGCCTTCCTGGAGCTGGTCGACTGACAGTTCGTTCAGCTCGAAATCGGTCGAGACATCCGATGCGGGTTCCCCAACGTCAGCCCTGCACGCCAGGCTGAGCGCGGTGAAGGCGATGTATGCGAAGGCGCGGACGACCATGCCGAACAGCCTACACCGACCGCCGCCCGCCAGACCCTCGGACCAGACCGCCGGACCCTCGGACCGGACCGCCGCACCTTCGCACCCTCGTCCCCTCGGACCGCGATCCGTCTACCTCACTCCCATAACGAAAAACTCGTAGTGATAGCAGTCCGAGTAGCGGTGCCAGATGTCGATCTCGCGCTGGACCTGGTCGGCGAGCTCGCCGGCATCCGGCTCATCACGATGCCGCGTACGGAACTCCGTGACGTGCTGCTGGAGAGGTCGATAGTAGTCGTCCCACCACGCCGATGGAGGGAGCGGGAAGTGATCGACGATGTCGTAACCGCACTCGCTGATCGTGGTGAGCCGGGTTGCCGTGTCGCGGATAGCCGGGTACTCATGAACCCAGAACTCCTCGCACTCCGACGGTCGATCCCGTTTGCTCCAGCACACCTCCGTCAGCGCGAGATGGCCATCTGGTGCGAGCAGCGAACGCCATCCGCGCAGGCCTGCCTCGAATCCAACGACGTAGACGGCGCCCTCGCACCAGACCAGGTCGAAGGAGCCGGGCGCAAGCTCGAGCCGGTGCATGTCTCCGATGCGGGCGTCGATGCGACCGTCGAGCCCAGCGGCTCGTGCCTGGCGGTTGGCCTCCTCGACAAACGGCGGATGGTTGTCGATAGCCACGAAGTGTGCGGGCGAGTGGCGCGCGAGGACGCGCGTCTGCAACCCGGTGCCGCAGCCCAGGTCGAGCCCGCGCGTCTCCGCCCCGATTCCCGGGACGAGCGCCAGCGCCTTGATCGTGCTGGTCTCGTCTCCCGGCCCCTGCCGGGGAAGTCCGTTGAAGATCTCGAAAAACCAGGTGGTCATCCTGTCCTGAGTCACGGCCAGATCCTTTCAGGGGCGCGCACGACGCACACTTGGCCGTACGTCACCACTCGCCGCCACGAAGCGGCCTTCGATGTTTGAAGGGGATGTGAAGGGCCGGATTACAGGACCGATGCCATCTGGGAACAATTGTAGGGCAACCGGCGAGCGCGGAAAGCCCGGAGCCGAGAGCCTGGAGCCCAGAGCCGAACGACCATGCCCCCGGGCGTATAATCGCGCCGCGAGGTGCGAATGATCCGCGGGTCGCATCGCCCACTTCTCATCGCGATTCTGTCGAGCTTCTGCGCGCTGACTGTTGCCGCCAGTGCCCGTGTCCCTCCGGGCGAGGACTGGGCTGGCGATCTGTCTGCCATTGCTGCCTCGGACTGGACTCCGGAGCGCGCCCGTCACCTCATCGAACGTGCCGGCTTTGGGGCGACACCGGAGGAGGTCGCGCGACTAGCGGCCATGACGCCGGAGCGGGCGGTGAACGGTCTCGTCGACTACGACGCGATCGATGCGTCCGCGCTCAGGCCGTTCGAGGAGTCAGGCATCTGGGATCCCGGGATGGATCCGTTTCCTCCCAGCCGGGCGGAAGCCGTGCGACTCGCGCGCGAACGTGGCGAGCTGCTGGGTGAGAAGGTCCTGCCTCCCGGCACCCAGCGTCGCCTGCAGCCGGTTGTCGACAAGTTCTTCTACAGCCTGTACGCGAACAACATCGAGACGCAGCGACTCGGTCTGTGGTGGGCGAACCGGATGCTCACGACGCCGCGGCCGCTCGAAGAGAAGCTCACGCTCTTCTAGCACGGACACTTCGCGACCGGGCAGAACAAGGTGCGCGACTACCGGATGATGCTCCAGCAGAACCGGATGCTGCGCGCAAACGCGTCTGGCAATCTTCGCGAACTGCTGGTCGGGATCCTGAAGGATCCCGGCATGCTCGTGTACCTGGACAACGGCGAGAACATCAAGAGCCATCCCAATGAGAACTTCGGACGCGAGCTGCTCGAGTTGTTCACCATGGGCGTGGGCAACTACACCGAACGCGACGTCCGCGAAGCGGCACGTGCCTTCACCGGTTGGACTAACGACGTCCTGACGTACAAGTTCGACCAGGCGCAGCACGACTTCGGCGAGAAGACCTTCCTTGGCCGCACCGGTCCGCTCAACGGCGAAGACATCGTCGATACGATCCTGGCGCAGCCGGTCACCTCCGAGTTCGTGGCGGCGAAGCTCTATCGCTTCTTCGTGCGCGAGGACATCTCGAACGAGGTCAAGGCGGATCTGGGGCGATCCTTCAGGGCCAGCGGTTATCAGATCAAGCCGCTGATGCGGCGGATTCTGCTCTCGAAGGACTTCTATAGCCCGCCCGCCGTTACCACGCAGATCAAGAGCCCGGTTCACCTGGTCGTCTCGACCTACAAAAAGATGGGACTGCGCGAGGTGCCGACGATCCCGGACTTCGGCCGCATGACAGGAAGCCTTGGTCAGACACTCTTCGAGCCTCCGAATGTGGCGGGCTGGGCCGGCGGTCGAACGTGGATCACTCCGGCGACGCTGCTGCAGCGCGGCAATCTGTTCCGTGACGTGGTGTTCCCGGACGCGGCGGGCTTCCGTCCTCCCGACCGTGCGATGTCGGCCACCGATACGCGCGTCGGTGAACGGCTGGCCAAGGGAATGAACATCACCGAGGCGACGCGTGAAGGCGACGCCGAGTCGAACAAGATGGTCGATCGCGACGAGGACTACAACACGCGCTACGGTGGCTACGCCGGGTATCAGCTCGCCTTCAAGCGAACGAAGCTGATCCCCAGGCAGCCGGCACCGATCGATGTAACCGCGATGATCGCCAGCGCCGGCGCAGAGACGGTCGACGAAGCCGTCGATCATCTCGCCTATCGCTTCCTGAGCGTTCGGCTGGCGGAGAAGGATCGAGCTCTGCTCGTGAGTTTCCTGCGCGACAAGCTTGGATCATCAACGATCCGCCCGGGCGAGACGCTCGAGTCGTCGCTGCGCGAGTTGCTGTACTTGGTGCTTAGTACCCCGGAGTATCAACTCGGATAGGTTTGGTGTGACTGTAGTCAGTGTTGTGGTTGTTTGAGGTGTTTATGGCCCGGGACTCGCGCTGTCTCTGCAACCGCCGCGAATTCATCGCTCGAGGGATGTATGGGCTCGGCATCGGCGCCGGCCTGCCGTTTCTCCTCAATCGCACGTCGGCATCGCTTGCCGCGCAGGCGCTTCAGGGCACGAGCATTGAAACGCATCCGAACCGGATCCTCGTGGTCATCGAGTTGTCGGGTGGCAACGATGGGCTCAACACCGTGGTGCCGTTCGGCGACGCTGCCTACTACCGCGCGCGGCCCAGGCTGGGAATTCCCGAGCGCGATGTCATCACGTTCGCGGATGGCTTCGGCTTCCACCCCTCGATGGTCGGCTTCGAGCGCCTCTACAAGGACGGGCGTCTTGCCGTCGTCCACGGGTGCGGCTACGAGCATCCGAGCCTGTCGCATTTCTCCTCGATGGGCTTCTGGCACACGGGCGTGCCCAATGGGGGTGAGCCGCTTGGATGGCTCGGCCGCGTGGCGGACGAGACACTCGATCCGCAGCGACGCAACCTGATCGTCAACCTTGGCACGTCTCAGTCGCTGGCCGTGCGAAGTCGTCAGCATTCACCGCTGGTCTTCGACGATCCGGCGCGGTTTCGTCGAGAGGGTACCGACACCGAGAAGCAGGCACTGGCCGAACTGAGCAAGATGCGCAGCACATCGAATGCGACGCTCGAGTTCCTCTCGGCGACTGCCCAGAACGCGACCGAGAGCTCAGACTTCGTCCGCAGTGCATCGTCAAGCTATCGGACGCCGGTGGACTACGGGCAGGGCGGCGGCCTCGCCGGGAATCTGCAGCGCGTTGCAGCACTCATCGCTGCCGACATGCCGACGCGGCTGTATTACGTCACCTATCAAGGCAACAACTTCGACACGCACGTGCAGCAGGCGGACCTGCACAGCCGGCTCTTGATGTACACAGCCGATGCGGTCCGCGGATTCATCGACGACATGGCGCGGCTCGGGCGTGGCGACGATGTGGCGGTCATGCTCTTCACGGAGTTCGGACGACGGGTCGAGGAGAACGGAAGCCTCGGCACCGATCACGGCACGGCGACACCGATGTTCCTGGTCGGCAAGAGTGTGAAGGGCGGTCTGTACAGTCGTCATCCGAGCCTCACCGATCTGGACGATGGCAATCTGAAGATGACGACCGACTTCCGTCGCGTCTACGCGACGGTGATCGACGAATGGCTTGGCTGTCGCGAGACGCCGGCCATCTTGAGGGGCCGGTTCGAGACGTTGAAGGTATTCGCCTGAGAGCATTAGGGAGGCCCAGATGAGAGCACCCTTTCGACACCTGATGGCGGTTGTCGTCGCCGCAGTCATCGCGGCGACATTGGGAGGCGTCGGCGCGGGGCAGGTCAAGGCTCCCTCCGTTGCTGTCGATGGCGACGACATCGGCGGCGTCGTGACCGGGCCGAAAGGACCCGAGGCAGGTGCGTGGGTGATTGCCGAAACCACCGGCCTTCCCACGCGCATGATCAAGAGCGTCGTCACTGACGATCAGGGCCGATACCTGATCCCCGATCTCCCGAAGACGACATACGACGTGTGGGTCCGCGGCTATGGGCTCGTCGATTCGCAGAAGGTCAAGGCGGAGCCGGGAAAGCAACTCAATCTGACGGCCGTGACGGCGCCGAGCGCGAGAGTGGCGGCCGAGTACTACCCGGCGCAGTACTGGCTGTCGCTGTTGCAGGTGCCTCCGGTCAGCGATTTCCCGGGAACCGGTCCCGAGGGCAATGGCATCTCGACTAACATCCGGAGCCAGGGCGAGTGGATCCGTAACATCGTCAACACCGATGGCTGCACCGGTTGCCATCAGATGGGTGGTAAGGCGACACGCGAGATCCCCGAGGCGATCGGGAAGTTTGCGAACGCTTCGGCCGCCTGGGAACGGCGCGTGCAGTCGGGACAGGCCGGTCGCGGCATGCTCGCGCGATTCACGCAGGTGGGGCGTCCGCGAGCGCTGGCGATGTGGGGAGATTGGACCGATCGGATTGCCGGTGGAGAGCTTCCCGCGACGGCGCCGTCTCGCCCCCAGGGCCGCGAGCGCAACGTCGTCATCACCATGTGGGACTGGGCCGACCCGAAGGCGTACCTGCATGATGAGATTGCCTCGGACAAACGCAATCCCACCGTCAATGCCAACGGACCGATCTACGGCGCGCTCGAGGCGAGCGCCGACTACATGCCCGTGGTCGATCCCGTGCGCAACACGTCAACGCAGATCAAGCTGAAGGTTCGCGATCCAAAGACACCGAGCGAGGCGGATGTTCCACCAGCGGCGGCGTCGCCCTACTGGGGCGACGAGCGGATCTGGACGAGTCAGACCAGCGCGCATAGCTTCGCCATGGACAAGCAGTCGCGTGTCTGGGTTGCCGCACGCGTTCGCCCGAACGAGACGCAACCGTTCTGCCGCGCCGGTTCGAGTCATGCATCAGCGCAGGCGTTTCCCATCAATCAGAGCGGACGCCAGATGCAGTTGTACGACCCCAAGACCAAAGAGGTCACGACGATTGACACCTGCTTCGGCACGCATCATCTGAACTTCGACTACAACGACGTGCTGTGGTTTACCGGTGGCGGCGCGGTCGAAGGATGGTTCGATACGAAGATCTACGACCAGACCAAGGACGAGCAGAAGGCGCAGGGCTGGACGGTCTTCGTCGTGGACACCAACGGCAACGGCAGGCGCGACGCGTATGTCGAGCCCGATCAAGAACTCGATCCGGCCAAGGACAAGAGGGTCAATGCACCGTTCTACGGAGTGGCACCGAGCCCTGTCGACGGTTCGATCTGGGGATCCGTGCTGGGCATGCCGGGCATGCTGGTGCGGTTGACGCTGGGATCGAATCCACCATCGACGGCACTGACGGAAATTTACGAAGTGCCATGGAAGAACGCCAAGGTAGCTGCGCAGGGTTACGCGCCGCGCGGGATGGACGTGGACAGCGATGGCGTGGTGTGGACGGTGCTGTCGAGCGGACATCTGGCCAGCTTCGACCGTCGCAAGTGCAAGGGCCCGCTCAACGGGCCGAAGGCGATGGGACAGCATTGCGCGGAGGGCTGGGCGCTCTATCCACTGCCCGGTCCGAACTACAAGGGCGCGACCGAGTCGGGGAGCGCGGACACGGCCTACTACAACTTCGTGGATCGCTTCGACATGCTCGGCCTGGGCAAGAACGTGTCGCTTGCGACCGGAAATGGATCAGAGGCGCTGCTCGCGCTGATTGACGGTAAGTTCCTGACGCTACGCGTTCCGTATCCGATGGGCTTCTACGCGAAGGGTCTCGACGGCCGCATCGACGATGCAAAGGGCGGCTGGAAGGGTAAGGGCATCTGGACGACGTATGCGACGCGTGCCCCGTTCCACGCGGAAGGTGGCAAGGGCACGACGAGCAAGCTGGTGAAGTTCCAGGTGCGGGGGAACCCGCTGGAGAAATAGCCGGGGGGGTGACACCAGATCACATCACAATCATGACCGTCAGCAGACGCAACGTACTCAAAGGTGCCGGTGGGCTTGTCGCGACGGCGTTTCCCGCGACGGTTGCTGCGCACCCGGAAGGGCAGTCGGAGTCGAGGGGCGCAACTCGCGGCGGTGACGCCAAAGCCTCGGCCGACGTCACCGGCCGGCTGGCGCGTTACATGGTCGAGGCCCGCGATCGGCAACTGCCTGCCTCCGTCACGCGCGACGCCAAGCACCGCATCCTCGACACCATCGGCGCGATGGTCTCTGGTGCGGTGCTCAAGCCAGGCGTCCTCGCGATCCATTACGTGCGGACACAGGGGGGCACGGCAGAATCGTCAGTCCTCACGACCGACATCCGCACCACGGCGGTCAACGCCGCGCTGGCAAACGGAATGTTCGCGCACGCCGACGAGACCGATGACTTCGAGCCGGTCACCAAGGCACATCCGGGAAGCGCCGTCGTGCCAGCGGCACTGGCCATGGCCGAGCGGGAGGGCCGATCGGGCGCCGAAGTCCTTCGCGCCGTCGTGCTTGGTTACGACTTGTGCTGCCGCTTCCTCATGGCGCTCGGACCGGATCACGTGCGTGGCACTCACCGGAGCGCCGAGGGGACGAGCTCGACGTTCGGCTCGGTCGGTGCCGCGGCGTCGCTCGCGCGTTTCGACGAGAAGGGAATGCGTCACGCCCTGTCGTACGCCGCGCAGCAGGTCTCGGGCTTGTGGAGCTGGACGCGCGACGAAGATCACGTCGAGAAGGCGTTCGACTTCGCCGGGATGGGCGCCCGCAATGGCGTCGCCGCGGTCACCATGGTGCAGGCCGGGTTCACCGGCG
The DNA here is from genome assembly GCA_032156805.1 of Acidobacteriota bacterium. Taxonomy (GTDB): domain Bacteria; phylum Acidobacteriota; class Vicinamibacteria; order Vicinamibacterales; family UBA2999; genus Gp6-AA40. The sequence continues at coordinate 3,515 of JALDXQ010000050.1, read as the reverse complement.
TCTGGGATGTGCTCGACGGCGAACACAACATGATCATCGCGCTCTCGACCGAACCGAAGCCCGAAGAGATGGTGGCCGGCCTGGGTTCGCGATTCTTCGTGACAGAGACCGCCATCAAAGTGTTCTCGGTGGGCTATCCGATACAGGCGCCGCTCGACGCACTCCTGACCTTGCGTCGTCAGCACAAGCTGAACCCCGACAACGTGTCGCGCATCGTCGTCCGCCTGCCGGAAGATGGCGCACGCATCGTCAACAACAGCGCAATGCCCGATGTGAACTGCCAGCACCTCATGGCCGTGGCGCTGATCGACGGAACGGTGTCGTTCGAGATGAGTCATTCGCGGGAGCGAATGGAGGATCCTGCCGTCAAGGCGGTTCGATCGCGTGTGGAGCTCATCGCCGACAAGTCGCTGATGGATCCGGCAGCGCCGCGCAGCGGCCGCGTCGAGGTGACGATGCGCGATGGCCAGACGGTGAGCCACTTCACCAGGCATGCGCCAGGGACGAAGGAGAACCCGCTCGACGCCTCACGCGTCAACGACAAGGTCCGTGACCTCATGGCGCCTGTGCTCGGCGCACGCCAGGCGGACACGTTGATCGATCGCGTGAACTCGCTCGAAGACGTCCGTGATGTTCGCGAGCTGGTCGCGTTGATGAACCGGCGAGCGTGAGCGCGCATCCGGCGGGTCCACAAGCAGGATCCGGCGAGGCCGAAAGCCCAGAGCCCAAAGCCGAGCGCCCCTTCTGATACAGTCAATACGTCCCCTGGAGGACCTGATGCGTTCGATCAAGTGTGCCTGTGTGCTGCTGGCGCTGTGTTGTCCCGCTGTGCTCGATGCCGGACAGGTCTACGGGACGATCGTCTCGGAAGGCAAGGGTGTGGCCAGTGCCAACATCGAGATCAAATGCGGGTCGGCCGACGCCGTGACTGGGGCAACGGCCGCTGATGGCGCGTACCGAATCAACGTCGCGCAACAGGGGCAGTGCACGCTCACGCTTCCGAGTTATGCGGGACGCCCGTCCGCGTCCATCTTCTCCAGCCCGAATCCCGCCCTCTACAACTTCGACCTCGTGAAGCTTGGCGATGGCAAGTTCGAGCTGCGGAGAAGGTGAGTATGAGCGAGGGCGAGGTCCCGACTCCCACTCCGCCTCCGGAGCCGGCCCAGCGAACCTGGCCAATCGAGCTCGCCAAGATCCTGGCGTTGCCGCTGGTCACGCTGGTTCTCGGCTACTGGTTCAACTCCTCGCTCAACGAGCGCCAGCAGATCGACAACAATGTCCGGCTCTACGCCGAGATGATGGGACGGCGGGAAGAGGCCGACAGCAACCTGCGCAAGGACATGTTCAACTCGATCCTGACCACGTTCATGGCCAAGGATCCCAACCTCAAGGTGACGGCGGAAGAGCAGATCCGGCAGCAGATCCTGAGCCTCGAGCTGCTGGCCTACAACTTTCACGAGTCGCTCGACATCGCGCCGCTCTTCAAGGACGTGGCCAGGCGCATCCCGGTCGAGGCGACGCCAACAGGCCAGGACCTGCGCGGACGCCTGGAGTCGGTCGCCCTGCAGGTGATCGAACACCAGTTGACGGCGCTCTCCGATGTCGGCAGCGTCGAGAGAGGGAACGCGCTCCCGGACAAGATCAAGGACCTGCAGGCGCACATCATGTTCGGTGCGCGAGCCATTCCCGATCCGAACGTCAGGCCCGGCGAAGGTCCGTCCCGCGTCTGCCTCTCGCTCGAGGCGCTCGACGGGTCGCGCCACTATCGCCAGTTCGTGCTCGAATTGATCGGCGACAACCAGCCCGCGCACGAAGTGCAGGTGCGGCTGTATGTCTCGAGGCTGCTGAGCGAGGAGCAATGCCGGCAGGCGACTCTCGATCTGGAAGGGCGGCGCGAAATCGACACCAACTTCGTCGTCGGCCTTTTCGACTTCCCGATGATCGACAACACGCGGTTGTCCGGGAGCGAGCGCTGCGCCGTATCGTTGACGGCTCTCAACCCGAACGTGGTCAGCCTGACGCTCTCGTACTTCCCGGCATCACGCGCGAGCCTGAAGGACAAGCCGTACTACGACGAGGTCATGCGCGATCTGGTGCGCGAACGCCAGTCATCCATTCTGGTGCCTTGAATCTCGCCGCCGCCCTGGCGAAGGCGGACCACTCCAGGGTGAGGCCTTCGTTGGGACGGCGCAGCACCATCGCGGTGCAGGGAAGATAGACCAGCCACACCATCCATCGGCCGTTGATCGCCATCCACGTGTGATAGTCCGTGCCGGCCGCCGTGTGGCCGACGATCTGGCCGACGAGCGCAGTCAGGACGATGAGCAGGGTGCCTTCTCTGAAGGTGTGAACCAATAGAAACAGCGGCACGACCTCGTAGAGCACCGGTGTTTGTGGCACGCAGGCCAGCACCGTCAGTAGCCGCGCCTCGGGTCGGCGCCATTTGAGCAGTGCCAGCAGGATCAACGGGCCACCCCAGCGCATGACTGGCGCGCTCATGTGCGTGGCTGCGGGCAACAGCGACAGCCACGTCGGTACCCACCAAGGCCAGATCGCGACGGTGAGCAGCGCGAACGCACCGGCGCTGAGAACGGCGACACGCGACGGGTACGCCACCAGCATGGCGAGTCCGATCGTCGGCTTGCATGCGAACAGGAATCCGAGCCAGGGCATCAATGCGGCTGCCGTCAGCGCGGGCGACCACTGCACGGTCTGCGCGGCAACCATCATCGCGAAGGAGGCGAAGACGAGCAGTTGTGGGTTGCCGAATGTGTGGCGCGTCAGCGCCCACGCCAGCAGCGCTGCCCCGATGCCGATGAACAGCGCGTCGGCGAGACGAGGCGGTGCCCAGGCGAACGGCATCGCGACAACCGCGGATGTCGCCGGGTAGATCAGCGGGAACTCGTGCTCGAAGGCACGCCCCGGTCCGATCTGAGCGTACGGGTTCTCACCTTGCAGGAAGATGCGCGCCGCGGCCCACGGTTGCGTGAAGTCGGACGGCTTCGGACGCGGGTGTTTCCAGAACCAGTCGGCGTAACCGGCGGTCAGCAGGCCGATGACGGTGGCGCACGCGAGTCGCATGCGCCATGACGGAAGTGTCATTGATCCGAGAGCCGCAGCACCATTTGTACCAAGCGCTGCAGGCTCTCAGACTGATGAGAACCAGCTGATGAACGCGCCGAATCGCCAGAGGGCTGACGATTCTGGTGTCTCAGTCGCGGCGAATGACTTTGCCGCCTTTCATGACGAAGGTCACTCGTTTGAGCTCGCTGATATCGGCGAGCGGGTCACCCGCAACGGCCACGAGATCGGCGAACTTGCCTTTTGTGATCGACCCGATGTCGTTCTGCCAGCCCATGACTTCGGCGTTGACGATGGTGCCGGACTGAATCGCTCGCGCCGGCGCCATGCCGGATCGCTTCACGAGCGCCTCGAAGTCGAGCGCCTGCGTGCCGTGCGGATACGTCGAGCCGTCGGCACCGCTGCCGATCATGATCTTCAACCCTTTTGTCGCG
>JALDXQ010000049.1:0-40683 GCA_032156805.1 Acidobacteriota bacterium | reverse complement strand
GTTCTCGCCGGCGACGACTGGGGCGCGAGCGAAGTCAGAGCACTTGAGTGAACGATCGAACTGTCATGTCATTTGTTTTGGCAGGAGTATACGCGCCTGTTGACGTTGGCGCGCGAGGGTAATGCTGAGCTTTGCTGATGAGGTTGCGATGAGGGAGCCCACCGAACGATGACACTGACCAGGAATATTCCGCGGCCCGAAGGAAGGGCAGCGCTCCGCAACCTATTCCGCGCCTGCGCGTGCGCCGGGATCGCACAGGGTCTGTACTACTACGCGTACCAGATCGAGCGACTCATTCCCCCGACGCTCCCGAACACGTGGTGGGGATTTCTGGTCGCCGATATCGGCGCCGCGGTCGTCGGAGGCGTTGGCCTTCTCTACTTGATCGCGGCGATTCGCCGGATACGACGCTGGCTGGTCGCGCTCAAGCATCAACGGATGCTGAAGGATCCCGATAAGGCCGCTCTCGTTCCACCGCTGCCATCACATCTGCAATCGCTGGATCTCTCGAAGTCGCGCCAACTGCTGTGGAACGTGTCGGGCGTGGTGTTCTTCGCTGGTCTGGTCGCGGCCTTGTCGACGCTCCTGTACCACGGAATCACGCTCGAGGACGAAGACGGCTCGCTCTACGAAGTGCTCGCGGGAATGCTCTTCGTGCTCGTTCTTTCTCTGCGCGCATTCTGGCGGGCCTTGACTCGCTTCTTTCATGAACGCCGGGTCCAACGTGCATCCCGCGATCCCCGGCAGACCGCTGGCACAGTGACGCAGCCGTCGTCGCACCGCGCTGCATCGATTCCGCGACTCACGATCTCGGCTCCAGCCTTGCCTGCTCTCGATCGGACCCTGCAGGAGATCACCGTCGAGCGCAACGTGTTCAGCCGTTCTCCGTGGAACATCGCGTACCTTCGGCTCTTCGACAACGAGCAGGGCTTGCAGCAGTTCCTGTCGGGCGCGTGGCGGGAGTGTGGCTACGTGCACTTGATCAAGGACGCTGACTCGGTCAGCCCGGACGAAGCGCAGGCCATGTCCACGAGGCCAGACGTCTTCATCAACTCGCGAAACCGGATGCTCGAGGAGCTGGCCGCTCGTCCCGTGCAGCCGCTCTCTCCCGGAAGGCATGAGCTGGCCTACCTCGCAGCCGAACCGGTGAAGGTCAGCGATCGTTACGGCAGCTACCCGGTGCACGCGCTGCTCTGTCATGAAACGTTTTGGAAGAGTGCCGTGGATGTCCTGCTCGAGCGTGCGGACCTCGTCGTCATCGATCTGCATGGCTACCATTGGAACAACACCGGGACCGCATATGAGTTGCAGCGCGTCGTCGATCGGTTTCCGATCGAGCGGTGTGTTGTGCTTGCGGCGGGCAGCAGCGACACGACCTTCCTCGAGGCGCAAATTCAGCAGGCATGGAGCCAGATGGCCACAGGGTCACCCAACGAAGGCCGCCGACCGCGGGAGGTTCTGATGGCTCAACAGTGGTCGGGAACGAGCGAGCAGAGCCGGGCCCTTGCGGCACTGATTCAACGACGTATGGACATCAAGGCAAGCGCTGAGCTGAATGCATAGATGAGCCCATTGATACGAGGGGTGGCAGGACGATTGAATGCGCAGACAACGGAGGATGAGATGTCGATGCTACGTTTGCTGCTCATCACGCTCGTTGTTGTTGTCGCTGTCCTCTGGTTCGCCGGCTTCCTCGGCGTAACCGGCAGAGCCCCGGTGAGTGTGCCGGACACAGCCGACACTTCTGAAGCCGTCGAGCGGGCGCGTCAAAGCGGCGCCGAGATCGGAGAACGCGCCGCGATTGCCACCGCCAAGGTCGAGGAAACGCTCAGCGAGGCCGGGTTGACCGCAAAGATCAAGGCCAAGATGGCGCTCGACGACCTGGTCAAGGCGCGCACCATCAATGTCACCACACAAGGGACCACGGTCACGCTGACAGGCACGGTGCAGTCCAAGGCCGAACGCGACCGGGCCGTGTCGCTCGTGCGCGAGACGGACGGCGTCACCAGGGTCGTTGACGAATTGCAGATGCCGTAACGCACGTAACGCCGCATCGGCGGTCTTCCCTTACCATCCACGCGCCGGCCGCATTCCCGTCCGCCGTCGGCGCGTCCCCGTCGTACACTGCTCCAGCGTCAGACAGGGTCATCTGTAAGGCAAAATGCAGGATGCATATATTGCCCGCTGCCCGGGGCGTTTCTGCATTCTGAATTCTGCATTCTGCATGACTCGTCGTGACCTTGGAGAGGACAGCATGTCACGCGTTTCAGTCGTCTTCTGGATATTCGTCGCGGCGCTCGTCACGACGGGCGCTCCGTCATTCGCCCAGGATGCGGCCGGTGGCACGGGCGCGGCGGTCGCCGCGGAGATTCCGCGCGCCCCGGTTGTCATCGACGGCGAGCAGCTGTTCCTTGTTCGCGGTATTACCTCCTACCCGGCCGAGCAGCGCGCTCTAGACATCGAGGGTCGAATCCGCGCGCTTGCCGCCGATCGCAGCTTCGATGTCTCGGCGCTGACGATCGGCGAACAGGAAGGGGCTGCCGTGATCCTGGCAGGCGAGCAACGCGTGATGGGGGTGCTCGCCGAGGATGCGGTCTTCGAGCAGGTCGATCCCGCCAGGCTGGCGCAGGCGAATCTGCAGCGCATCCGCAGCGCGATCTCATCCTATCGTCAGGCGAGAGAACCCGGACTGTTATGGCGGAACACGCTCTACGCGCTCGGCGCCACGCTGGGACTTTTCGCCGCCGCCTACGTCGGCCACCGCGTCGTCGGCCGCCTGCATCTGACTCTCGCACGGCGCTACCAGGCGCGCGTTCACGACGTACAGATTCAGGCATTTCAAATCGTCAGGGCAGAACAACTCTGGAAACTGCTCGACGGCATCCTGAAGCTCTCGTGGGCCGCCGCGGTGATCGTGATGGTGGTCGTGTTCCTGCGCTACGTCCTTGGGTTGTTCCCGTGGACGCGAGGGATAGGGAACAGGCTGATCGCGCTCTTGATCGACCCACTGCAGACGCTGGGACTTGGCGTGGTGCGCGAGATCCCCGACATCGCGTTCCTCGTCGTCTTGATCCTGATCACGCGCTACCTGCTGAAAACGGTGAGGCTCTTCTTCCAGGCCATTGCCAATGGGACAGTGACCCTGCCAGAATTCGACGCCGAATGGGCGTGGCCGACCTATCGCCTCGCCAGGCTGTTCATCATCGCGCTGACGATCATCGTCGCCTATCCATATATTCCCGGTTCGCAGTCCGATGCGTTCAAGGGCGTCACCGTGTTCGTCGGCATCATCTTCTCGCTCGGCTCCTCCTCGCTCATCGGGAACATCATTGCCGGCTACAGCATGACGTACCGGCGGGCGTTCAGGCTCGGTGACCGGGTCAAGATTGGCGAACATCTCGGTGAGGTCGTGCGCATGCGCCTGCTCGTGACGCACCTCCGCACGCCGAAGAACGAGGAAGTGGTCGTGCCCAATTCCTCCATCCTCGGCGCGGAGATCGTCAACTACAGCTCGATATCCAAAGACCGCGGCCTCATCATCCACACGACGGTTGGTATCGGGTACGAAACCCCGTGGCGCCAGGTCGAGGCGATGTTGCTGGAGGCGGCTGCCCGAACGGCGGGACTCAAGCGAGACCCGGCGCCGTTCGTGCTGCAGAAGGTGCTTGGCTCCTTTGACGTGACCTACGAGATCAACGCCTACATCGACTCGCCAGACAGAATGCTCGCGCAGTACAGCGCGCTGCATCGAAACATCCTCGACGTGTTCAACGAATACGGCGTCCAGATCATGACGCCGGCGTACGAGAAGGATCCTGAACAGGCTAAGGTGGTGGCCAAAGCAGACTGGTACGCCGCACCGGCACGTCCCGACCCTTCACCTGAACCCGCAGCCGTGAAGTCCCATCAGAAGGTAGAGATATGAAGATGCGCCTCCTCGCCGCGATCGTGCTCCTGACTGCGTTCGGCGCTTGCCGCAACGCCGCATCGCCACCGTCAACTGACACCGACCTCGCGACGTTCCTCGAGAACGCAGACGCCACGATCCTCACGCTGAGCAACGAGGCGAACCAGGCGGGCTGGACGCAGGCGACCTACATCACCCCCGACACCGAAGCGATGTCGGCGCGCGCCAGCGAAGCCTACATGAACGCCGTCACCAGCTTCGCGCGCCGCGCGGCGACCTTCAATGCCGGGACGGCCACGCCGGTGCAGCAGCGGCAACTGACGGTGCTCAAGAACTCGCTGACGATGGCCTCGCCGACGGAGCCGAAGGAATCGGCGGAGCTGGCGACGCTGGTGACGTCGATGGATGCGGCGTACGGTCGCGGCAAATACTGCCCGGCGGGCGAGGGCAGTGCCGACAACTGTCTCGACGTCGAAGCGATCACGGAGATCCTCGCCAAGGATCGCGATCCGGCCCGCCTTCGCGACGTGTGGGAAGGCTGGCACACCATCTCGCCGCCGTACAAGGAGGACTACGTCAGGTTCGTCGAGCTCTCCAACAAGGGCGCGAAGGAACTTGGCTTTGCTGATACTGGCGTGATGTGGCGATCGCGCTACGACATGGCGCCCGATGCATTTGCGAAGGAGCTGGATCGGCTGTGGGAACAACTCCGGCCGCTGTATCTCTCGCTTCACACCTACGTCCGCGCCAGGCTTCGTGCGAAGTACGGCGATGCCGTGCCGGCCGAGGGGCCGATTCCAGCGCACCTGCTTGGAAATATCTGGGCTCAGGACTGGACCAATGTCTTCGACATCGTCGCGCCGCCCGGGTCGGGTCGCACCTTCTCGCTCGACAGCATCCTGAAGGCTCGCCATGTCACGCCGGTAGAGATGGTGAAGACCGGTGAGCGGTTCTTCACGTCGCTCGGGTTCGATCCGCTGCCCCAGACGTTCTGGGAACGATCGCTGTTCGTGAAGCCGCGCGATCGCGAGGTCGTCTGCCATGCGAGCGCGTGGTACGTCGACAACATGGAGGACGTGCGCATCAAGATGTGCATCGACCAGACGGCGGAAGACTTTACCGTCATCCATCACGAGCTCGGTCACGACTTCTACGCCCGCGAGTACAACCGCGCGCAGCCGATGATCTTCCGCGACAGCGCCAACGACGGTTTTCATGAAGCGCTGGGCGACACCGTTGGCCTGTCGGTGACGCCGGAGTATCTCGTCAAGATCGGTCTGCTCGACAGGGCGCCCGATGCGTCGGGTGACATCCCGCTGCTCCTGAGACAGGCGCTCGACAAGATTGCGTTCCTGCCGTTCAGCATGGTGATCGATCAGTGGCGCTGGCAGGTGTTCAGCGGCCAGGTCGCTCCCGATCGCTATAACGCCGCGTGGTGGGATCTGCGCGAGCGCTATCAGGGTGTGCGTCCGCCGTCGATGCGCGGAGAGGAGTTCTTCGATCCAGGGGCGAAATACCACGTTCCGGGCAACACCCCGTACGCGCGGTACTTCCTGTCGTACATCCTGCAGTTCCAGTTTCATCGCGCCCTGGCAAAGGTCGCCGGCTGCACGACGCCGCTGCATCGCTGCTCCATCTATGGCAGCGCGGAAGCGGGGAAGAGTCTGAAGAGCGTCCTGGCCATGGGTTCATCGAGACCCTGGCCGGAAGCACTGGAAGCCTTGACTGGCGAACGGCAGCTCGACGCCAATGCGATCGCCGATTACTTCGCGCCGCTCAAGACGTGGCTCGATGAACAAAACAAAGGACGCAAGGCCGGCTGGTAAGCACCTCAAAGGGCAAGGGTCAAAATGTGACGTCCCACGTTCCGCTGGCGCTTCTCGGCGTCACGCTCTTCCTCGGCATCTCCTGTTCCTCGTCCCCGCCGGTCGCTCCTGCGACCGGAACAGAGCCGCGCACCGGTCTCGCGCTCCCCGAGGGTGGACAACGGATCGAGCACGCGCAGGTGCGGATGCGGGACGGCGCAAGGCTGGACACCGAGATCTACCTGCCCGCAGCGACCGGCCGGTTTCCCGTTGTGCTGATTCGCACGCCCTACAAGACCGAGATCAGCGAGCCACCGGTATTTCTGAACCGGCTGATTGCGGCCGGCTACGCGATCGTGCAGCAGCACGAACGCGGGCGATTCCTGTCCGAGGGCGAGATGCGTATGCTTGGCCGCGCTGATGAAGACGGCTGGGACACGCTCGACTGGATCGCCGCGCAGGAATGGTCCAGTGGCAGGGTCGCGACCTACGGCTGTTCCTCGTCAGCGGAGAATCAGCTCAAGCTCGCTTCGCTCGGCCACCCGGCGCACCGGGCGATGATTGCCTACTCCGCAGGGGTTGGCGTTGCCGAGGCAGGACCGTTCCGCGAGCAAGGCAGCTTCTGGCGTGGCGGTGTGTGGCAACAGGGCTGGGCCAACTACTTCTTCGAGGAGATGCCGATCGCCTGGCCGCAGCTTCCGCCCGGACTGAGCGACGCGGACAGGCAGACGCTCTCCAAGGCCTTCGCGATCCAGAACGGCTCGGTCGAGATCGACGCGAAGGTCTACGACCGCATTCGCATGCACCTGCCGATGATCGACATGGCGAAAGCCGCGAATGCTCCCGACACTGAGCTGGAGGAGTATCTGCGGCGCGGACCGTCGCATCCCGACTGGGATGACGACCGCGTCACCAACGCCGACGTGATCAAGGTGCCGGGCTTGTGGGCGGAGGCGCTCTACGACATCTCCGCGCGATCGACGGTCGCCTTCTTCGAGAAGACGCGGAGCGACAACCCGGCGGGCCGCCAGGCCATCGTCATCACCAACGGCCAGCATTGCGGCTTCGGGCGCGAGACAGAGGCGACGAAGTCTGGCGACCGTGATCTGGGCGATGCCCGCTTCGACTACGTCGGACGGCAGATCGCATGGCTCGATCGCTGGCTGAAGGACAACGGATCCGCGCCCGCGCCAACGAGCCCGGTTTCCGTGTACATGGCCGGTGTCAATCGCTGGGCGGAGTTCGACGCCGTGCCGTGGGCAGGCCGAGATCCCTCGCGCGTGTTCTACCTGTCGAGTGATGGCCGCGCGAACACGCTGAACGGCAACGGCCGTTTGCTCGACTCGCCTCCGGCGGCGGCGACAAGCGATACGTTCAGCTACGATCCGGTGCACCCGATCGTCGCACACGGAGGTGAGATCAGCGGGGTAGGCACCGACCAGGAGAACAACGATGGCGCCTTCGACCAGCGCCCGATCGAGGCGCGCGAGGACGTACTGGTCTACACCAGCGCACCACTGGCCGAAGACGTTGCGGTGTTCGGCTACGTCGAGTCAGAGCTGTTTGTAGGCTCCAGTGCTCCTGACACCGACTTCACCGTCAAGCTGATCGATGTTACGCCCGATGGTACTGCCTGGAACATCAGCGATACCATCCAGCGTATGCGGTATCGCGAGGGAGAGGAGAAGCAGGTCTTCATGAAGCCTGGGGAGACCTATCGCATCACGCTGCCGCCGATGCTGGTGGCAAACGTGTTTCTCAAAGGCCATCGCGTGCGCATCGAGGTGTCGTCGAGCAACTTTCCTAGTTACGCCCGCAACCTCAACACCGCGAACGATCCGTACACCAGCACCGACGTAGCCGTGGCGCGAAATACGGTTGCTGCAGGAGCCGGACGCTCGTCGAAAGTCACGTTGCCGGTGGTCAGACTGCCTCTGAGCGACAACCGCGCAGGCGGGACGACGCGAGATTCCAGCCCGTGAGACGTACGACACCGGGTCGAGCGGCGATCGCGGCGATCGCGCTGATCATCTCGGTCGTCGTGTCAGCCTCGGGTTGCGCCGCTCGACGGGCTCCGCGGCCTGACTACGGCATCCCGGTGTGCCCGGTCGCAGCGGCTGAGACTCTGCTCTCGCCCGATGCGCTTCAGTGCTGGTTCACCGCACAGCACGGGCGCTGGCGAATTCTGTCCCACGTCTCGCTCTACGACGCGCTCGTTGTCCAGGTTGAGGCCCAGAGCGTCAGCGATGCGGATGAGATCGCCCGTCGGTTCATCGAGCGGGAAAGTGAGCCGTTTACGGAAGTCCTCGTCTACACGCACCCTGAATCGCGGAAGCCCTCATCCAGGGTCAGACGCGTGCGCTGGACGAGGAGTGCCGGCTACGAGGCGCTCGAGTTCACGGCGTCCTGAAATTTTTGCGACGAATTCCGAGACTGACTGCAAACATCTGGCGGCCCGCCACGGCAATTTTCACACTAACTCATGCACAACGAGTCCCTACCTTACATGCATGCAGATGCGGCTCAGCCCTGTTCTCAATGAACTGAGCTGAAAAGAGCGCGTCGGGAGGCAACTTCTGCCTCCCGGCGATGGGGTGGGTTCGGATGTCGCTCCCGGAAACGGGTGCGAGCGCGGTTGTCCGTCCTGTATCGCAAGCACAGTGCCATCGACCCGACGCAACGCCCTCCCTAAATTGGCTGCCCTCTTGCACTCCAGGCGGACGTTCGTTGCGTCGATGTTTGACGCACGCAGCGCTGAAGAGAGGAGAGAGAGATCATGTTGATGACACTAGCCGTTATTCTTCTCATTGCCTGGCTGCTGGGCATCGTCGGCACTTACACGGTCGGTGCGTTCGTTCACGTGCTGCTCGTGATCGCGATTGTGCTGTTCCTGGTCAGCATTATCAGCGGCAGGCGAACGGTTCTCTGACCGGCGCGTGAGGTCCCGTCATGGAACTGATCGGTCTTGTCGGCGTGGTGATGTTGTCTGTCGGCGTCAGCCTGGCGGGTGCGCGGGCGATGCTGGGAGCGGGGTTGTTCCTGATGATGCGATCGGTCCCGGCGCGTGAGCACCCCACGCGTCCGACCTGATGATGTCAGATTTCTGATGGTTGATTCGACTCCTGAGACCTCGCGTTCAGCCCGGCAGTGCCGCGCGTCTGACATACCAGCGGCCACCGGGCTTCGGTCCGATATTTCCTGAGTTTCAGTCCTTTCCGCCGGCCGGTGCGCCCGGATTCGGGCAATCGTGTCCATCGGTGTGCCAGGGCGGCCTTTTGCCGGACACCGATCGTCCGATACTCTTGCGGAGCGGCGCCTTGAGCCCGCCGCGGTCACATTGGACTGGAGCCACATGTCTTCACCTGTCAGCGATCGTGCGGCGGCGAAGATCCTCGACCTCGAAGTCAAGGACGCACGGGTCATCTTCTCAACGAGCTGGGACAGCCTGGAAGAGGAGGTCGGCCGCGAGCATCTTCGCTTTCCGAAAGAGATCATCCTTCTTGGCGGCGCTCCCGGATCGGGCAAGGGAACGCAGACCGAGTTCATCAACGAGACGCGTGGATTCACCTGTGCGCCGATCGTGATCAGCGATCTGCTGACCACACCGGAAATGGAGAAGCTCAAGGCCCAGGGCGTCATGGTCGGCGACAAGGAAGTGCTGAGCCTGCTGCTCCGCAAGCTGCTCGAACCGATCTATCGCGACGGCGTCGTGCTCGATGGCTTCCCGCGTACCCCGGTGCAGGTCGAGTGCCTGAAGCTGCTCGTCGACAAGATCGGCGAGCTGCACGACCAGTTCGCGAACACACCGCTGGCTATCCATTTCCGCCGGCCGACGATTCACGCGATGGTGCTGTTCGTCAGCGAGAGCACGAGCATCGCGCGGCAGCTCGGGCGAGGGCGCGAGATCGTTGAACACAACAGGAAGGTCGCCGAGACCGGTGACGGTACGCCCATCGAGTTGCGTGCCACGGACATGTCCGAGGATCTCGTGCGCCGGCGCTATCAGGTCTTCAAGGAACAGACGTGGACCGCGCTGACCTCACTGCGGCAGCTGTATCACTATCACTTCGTCAACGCCGAGGGTCCAATCGCGGAGGTGCAGGCGAACATTCTCAAGGAGCTCAAGTACCAGAGCTCCCTGGAGCTGGACCCGCGCACATTCCAGCGGTTGCGCGCGCTGCCGCTCGCCGAGGAGATCGTCGTCCACGGCCGGCAGGAGCTGGTCAAGCGGCTCGACAGCTACGAGTTGGAACATGCCCAGCTCCTCGGCCAGATCGTGGACCTGGTCAGCACCAAGTTCATGCCGATCATCACCAGGCATGCCCTGTCGGGCCGGGCGCACGTCAACTCTACAGATCCGATCTTCAGCGAGCCACTGGCGATCCCGATGCTCATCGACATCTTCTCCGAACGCGGCTATCACGCCGTCGTCGACAAGACGATTCAGCAGATCCCCGAGCGAGTGGATCTGACGACCGGGGAGATCAAGTTCCGCACGAACGCGGTCTATCGGATTCAGGTGTTCTTCGAGGCGTCCAAGATCCGGCGCGGCTGACCTGGTTACCGTTTGTCCACGACGATCTTGCCTTCCTTCAGCACGACCTTCGTCTTCAGCATCTCGTAGATGTTGAGCGTAGGGTTGCCGTCGATCAGGATGATGTCGGCAAGCTTGCCCGCTTCGAGCGTGCCGATCTGGTCCGCCATGCCGACGTAGCGCGCGGCGTTGGGGCCGATGATCCTGTGGATGTCGGCCATCGAGAACATGATGCTGAACGACTTCAGCTCGTGTTCGAGCACCACCAGGTCGGCTCCGTTCTGATCGGTTGAGTACGAGATCGTCTGACGATTCGGATCGGCGTCCCAGATGCGCCGGGCGTTGATGATCGTGTAGCCGCCCTCGGTCCCGGTCGCGCGGCCCTTGGGATCGCGGTTCGCTCCCGCAATGGCCTCCGGCCACGGCTTGCCGTCCCGGAAGCGGGCGCTGTTGTCCTTCGGCCACTGCACTGCCGCTGGCGCCGCTGACAAGGTGTCGATGTTCGGCGCGCCGAAGGCGATCAGGCCGGCCACGATCGAACCGGTCTGCGCGACTCGTTCGGCCTGCTCGTAGGTCGTGAAGTCCTTGTTCGGGAGGTGAACGAGGCGCGTGACCCCGGCATCGACTGCCGCAACCATCGCCGGGCTGCTCACCGCGTGCACATTGACCTGCACGCCAACCTTCTTTGCCTCGTCGACGATCGCCTTGAGGACTTCAATCTCCGCCTGCGGCGGAGCCGGTTCCGGCGTCAGCCCAATCTCACCGGTGTGCTTGACGCCTTTCGCCGCCAGGGCCTGGACCGCGGCGCGCGCTTCCGCCGGCGTCTGCCGTAGATTCACTTGTCCCGACGGGATGACGCGTGGGCCGAGCTCGCCCTTTTCGATGCGATCGCGCAGTGCGATGTTCGCCTCGGCCGGGCCGCCGCCGGCGAGTACGGTCGTGTAACCCGCCTCGAGCAACGACTTCATCTGCTCGGCGTTGAAGTTGTTCACGTGCTTGTGGCCGTCGATGAAGCCGGGCATCGCGCTCATGCCTTTGGCGTCGATGATCGTCAGGCCCTGCGTGGGCGCGGCGCCAGCGGTCACCGAAACAATCTTGCCCCCACGGACGATGATGGTGCCCGAGTCGAGCACTTGACCGCTGCCGACGATCACGCGCGCGTTGGTGATGGCGACATCCTGCGCCGACGACGGGCCGGGTGTGAGCAGGATCGCCACGAGCAGGCAACCGGGCACGAGCGTTCTCGTCATCTGAGCATGTCCTCCGGAGGCGTTTACTTAGGCTCGAGTCTCTCCACCAACGCCCGTGCCCGCGCGAGCACGTTCGTGCGCTCGAGCAGTTGCTGGCGGTCAGCCTCGGGCATTCGCAGGTTCTGCGCCGTGACGTTGACGAACTCGGCATCGTCCAGGCCGGCATCCGGCGGCTCGACGCCCAGTGGCAGCACCGTGTAGAGCAACTGGGCGAGCCGCTCTCGCGTTGCGCTGAGAGCGCCGCGCTCCTCGTCTTTCAGGCTCTCCGGCACGACCTCGACGCGGGCGAGGCGATACGGTTTGCGCTGATCCTCGCTCGCGACGCGAAAGGTGGTCAGGCCGCGCAGAAGGATCACGTAGCGTCCATCGGGAAGCTGCTCGTACTCCTCGATCTCACCGGCGCACCCGATGTCATGGATTGGCGGACGCCCTTCGTAGTCCTTCTCGAACCCGGGCTGCAGGAGCACCATGCCGATGATGCGGTCGCCCTTCAACGCGTCGGCAACCATTTCGCGGTAACGCGGCTCGAAGATCAGGAGCGGACGCGTCACGCCGGGGAACAGCACGACATCAGGCAGAGGAAACAGAGGAATCTCCTTCGGGAGCGTGCTGGTCCCCGCGTTCGCGCCTGACGTGGCCTGCTGGGCAATGGGCTGGGCGAGACTCAGGGCCAGGGCGAGGATGAGCACCAGTCCTTGCACGCGGGACAGTCTACTGGCATTCGAACCAGAGTGGGGTGTGCGTTCGGCAAGCGTCAGTTGAACGGCGCCTCCACCTTGTACGTCTTCCCGGCTACGTCCTTCGCTGTGATCCTGACTGCCCTGATCCGCGTGACACCCGGGCGGAATCGTGAACCGCCGGCGCCTGAGAACAAGTCGTACGACATGTCACGTTTCGCGCCCGATTCCATGCGGGGAAGCTCCCGCCGGAACGGGGCCAGCACGCCGGAGGGCACCAGCTCGATCAAGCCCTCGGCAAGCGCACTGCCCGAACGGTTCTCGATCGTGATGTAGGTTTGTGACGTGGTGAATCCGACCGGCGCGTTAGGGTCCTGCGCTGCCGCCCCGCAGCCGGTGGCCCAGAGCGCGACGAGAACGACGAGCGCCAGCCCGTACGGGAACGCCGACAATCGCTTCATATGCAGCTCCCTTCATCCCTCGACTGGGCTCGGGATGAGCCTGAGCCCGCCGAAGGGTCACGAACCCTGGGGTCGAAGAGTGCCAGCCGCTGAAGAATGAAAGGGGTCGATTCCGCCGCCGCCGATATCCGAAAGACGCGTGGACTGACCGTGCCGTCGAGAGGTCTTGTTAATACGCCTGGACCGTGGGTCGAGTCAACGGGTAGAGGGCGCTAACTGGCCTGCTCCGTTTTCACCACAGACGTGGGGTTGCCCAGGACAATGGAAGTCGCCGGCTCGTTGGCGCCCTTGGGCACCATCCACCAGCAGCCGCACGATCGACAGCGGAAGTAATCGGCTCGCGCCGAGTACAGCAAATCAGCGAGGTCCACGACGTCGGGACCATCGCACTCCGGACACACTGTTCGCGCGGAGCCCATGGGTCGGACAGCTTCCTGACTTGTAATCGGATTGAGGCTCCATCCTACGTCAACGGCGGGACGTTTGTCTGTCGGATTCCGACACTGAGCCCGGCCCTAGTTGAACGCCTTGCGCTTCACGTCCTGCTTGCGACGGAACTCGAGCGACTCGGTGTAGTGTCCAGCCGATACGATGCGGACGACGACATCTTTGTCGGTTCGATTCTCCCAGTACCAGCCATGAATCCCCGGGAAAGGCGCGACGTAGTTTCCGTGGCCACTGTCTCTGCTGTCCTGCTTGTCGAATGTTTCCGCGTACCCCTTCGGGCCGGCCTCCGGTTCGCTGTGCAACTCGTAATGCACCGGCGCTGTAGCCGTCCACGAGAAGAGCAGGCCGGCCCCCTTCTCGAGCCGGTACTTGTATTCCATTCCTTCCTTCGGCGCGAGCGTGAACTCCATCGAATCGACCTTGAAGGGTCCCGGCTGCGTCACAAACGCGCCCGGCGTCGGTGGCGGAGGCTGCACGGTCTGCTGTGCGTCGGGACGGACGATGGCGAGCAGGGTAATGGCAACAACGAGCGCAGGCAGTTTCATGGGTCCTCTCAGATCTCCAATTTCCCCGTGCTATCGCCAAAGCTCGGCTGATGCACGCCCAGTTTGTCGAGCACTGACAGCATCAGATTCGACATCGGCGTATGTGCAGGGAACGCGAGATGTCGACCGCCCTCGAGCTGCCCCGACGCGCCGCCGGCGACGAGGATCGGCAGCGGATCGTGATCGTGCTGGTTGCCGTTGCTCATGCTGCTGCCGTAGAGCACGACCGAGTGATCCAGCAGGTTGCCATCGCCATCCGGCGTCGCGCGCAGCTTCTCGAGGAAGTAGTCGAGCATCTGCACGTGATAGCGGTTGATGAGCGCAAATGAATCCATGCGTGCGCGCGCGTTGGAGTGATGCGATGCCGTGTGGAAGCCGTCGCGCACGCCGCTGCCGGGGTAGGTCGCGCCGCTCGTATCGCGTGCGTACATCATCGTCGAGATGCGGGTGATCTCCGCCTGATACGCCAGCACCTGCAGGTCGAACATCAGCTTGATGTGATCCTCGAACGCCTCCGGTACACCCACCGGCGCCTCGGGCACTTCCGGGTTGCTGGCCGACTGCTGCTCCGCCTTCTGAATGCGCCGTTCGATCTCTCTCACGTTGTCGAGATACTCGCCGAGGCGCGCGCGATCGCCGGCGTCGAGACCGCTCTGCAGGCGCGAGACCTTGTCGGTGACCGAGTCGAGGATGCTGCGATCCTGCTGCTTGCGTGAAAGACGCTGCGCCGCGTTGGTGCCGTCGCCGAACAGCCGCTCGAAGACGACCTGCGGGCTGTTCTCCATTGGCAGCGGAAGCGTATCCGTGCGCCAGGAGATGGTGTTGTAGTACGAGCACCCGTAGCCGGCGCCGCAGTTCAGGGCGACCTCCTCGATGCATACCTCGAGCGAGGGAAGCGGCGTCTCCTGGCCGATATGATCGACCAGCACCTGATCGATGGTACGCCCAGCCTGTACGCCACCCTTCAGCGGATGGGCGCCGCTCAGGAACACTGCCGCAGAGCGGGCGTGATCGGCTCCGGCATCAGATCCCTTGCCGCCGGCCAGTGGATGGGCCAGGTTGCTGACGACGGTCAGGCGATCGCGCAGCTTCTCGAGCGGCTTCAACGTTTCGGGGATCGTGAAACCAGCACCCTCCGTGGCGGGCGTCCACTTGTCCATCGTGGCGCCGTGCGGAATGTAGATGCCGCAGAAGCGGCTCTTGGGAAGCGCCGCGGTCCTCACGAGGCGCGTCCCCGCCGGGATCATCGAGTCGAGCAGCGGCAGCGCCAGCGTCACGCCCATGCCTCTCAGGAACGTCCGCCGCGGCAGGTATTTCTTGGTGAGGAAAGCCATCATCAGTCTCCCGAGCGCCTCATCTGAAACGCGTCGTTCTTCACGATGCCGAGCACGAGATCCGAAAAGCGATAGCGATTCTTCGCCGCATCCCGCATCACCGTCCGCACGGCCGGCATGTCGTAGTACTCGAGTTCCCGGCCCACGCCGTACATCAGCAGCTTCTCGGTCATCGACCCGACGAAGGCATTCGGGCGGCCGAGCATCGCCTTGCGCAGGCTGGCGGGCCCGTCGATCGCGCTGCCGTCGACCAGTTGTGCCGAGGCGTCAATCCTGACGCCTTCGTCGACCGTGCGCCAGCGGCCGATCGCGTCGTAGTTCTCGAGCGCCAGCCCGATGGGATCCATGATCTTGTGGCAGCCGGCGCAGGCCGGGTTGGAGCGGTGCTGCTCGATGCGCTCGCGTACCGATCTCGCGGCCGCGGTGGGTTTCTCCTCGAGCGGTGGCACATCCGGCGGTGGCAATGGCGCCTGGGCGCCGAGCAGGTTCTCGAGAATCCACTTGCCTCGCATCACCGGCGACGTGCGATTGGCATTGGAGGTAACGAGCAGCAGGCTGCCGTGTCCGAGCAGACCGCGACGCGCATCGCCCGGCACCGGCACACGCCGGAAGTCCGGGCCGTAGATGTTCGGGATGCCGTAGTGCCGTGCCAGCCGTTCGTTGACGAACGTGAAGTCCGCATCGAGGAGATCGAGGACGGACCGGTCCTCGCGCATCACGGCCTCGAACAGCATCTCCGTTTCGCGCTGGAAACCCTGACGCAGGTTGTCGTCGAAGTCGGGGAAGATCGTCACGTCGGGATTGACGTTCTTCAGTTCCCTCAGGAAGAGCCACTGGTTCGCGAAGTTGGTCACGAGCGCGCGCGCCTTCGGATCGGCAAGCATCCGGCGCGTCTGCTTCTCGAGGATGGCGGGCTCGTGCAGCTTGCCTTCGATCCCCAGCGTCAGCAGCTCATCGTCGGGAATCGTCGACCAGAGGAAGAACGAGAGGCGTGACGCCAGCTCCGTGTCGTTGATGCGATACGGCTTTCCCGGGACGGCTCGCGCGGGTGTGGGCTCGAACCGGAAGACGAACTCCGGATCGGCCAGGATTCGCCGCAGCGCCATCTCGATCCCAGCCTCGAAGTTGCCAGTCCTGTCGCGCTCCTGCTGGTAGAAGGCGAGGACGGACTGCATGTCAGCGCTGGTGGGCGCGCGACGGAACGCGCGGCGAACGAGCGTAGACAGAATCTGACGCGCGCACGTTGCCTCTTCCGCCGGCGCGGCGGGAGAACAGACGAACACGCGTCGGCGGCTGGGCGTGTCGCCGGGGCCGGTCGCGTTGTAAGGTCCGGTTATCACCACGCGCGACAGGTGCGGTGCCGTCGTGTAGCCGTACTGCATGCCGATGAAGACGTCGTACGTGCTCGATGACGGGCGGCGTACGAGGTCTTCGTTTGCTGCATGACTCGTCTGCAGGAATGCCACGCCGATCGACTGCGGGCCGGCTTTGACATTCAGCTTGAACTCGAGGCGAATGTCGGGCGTCATCTTGACCCGCTCTTCGATCGGGTCGGCCGGCTGCGGCTTCACCGGATGCGAGCCCGGCGACTCCCGCATGAAGAACATCGGGACCTCGTCGAGCTTGAACAGCTTCACTCGCTCGCCGTTGAGTGTGACCTCGAGCTCTTCGCCTTCGGCGCCCTCGCCGAACACCTGGCCGAAACTGAGCTTCAGCAGTGACAGCCTGATCACGTACTCGCCATCGACCGGGAAGTTGTGCTGAATCGTCGTGCCGCCGCGGGTGCCGAGCGGCTGCCCGTCGAGCGTCTGGTTCTGACTCAGATCACCCTTGACCGTGTAGGTCACCTGGGCCGGCGCCGCGTCGCGCTCTCCCACGGCCAGCCGGCTGATCTTTGCTGCCGCGGATACGTATCGTTCGAGCAGCGACGGCGAGACGCCGAGGACGTTGGCGATATTGTCGAAGCCGTGACTCGAGTCGTCGGCCGGAAGCAGGGTCGTGGCGTCGACGTCCAGCGCGAGCAGGTCGCGGATGGCGTTGGCGTACTCGACGCGGTTCATGCGATGAAGCGGCGCGCGCCCGGGATTGGGATCGTTGGCGGCGAAGTGATCGATCCGCTCCTCGATGGCCGTTGCCAACGCGTCGAGCGACCCGCGATCGGGCCGCTTGGCGCCGGCGGGCGGCATCAGCCCCGCGCGCAGCTTGCGGACGACCTTTTCCCAGGTTTCTGCGTCAACCCCGACACGGTCCGGCCGCAGCGAGTCGAGGGCGAGGCCGCCGGTCTTCAGCTTCTCGTTGTGGCAGGTGATGCAGTACTGGTCGAGGATCGCCTGCTGCGAGACCCAGGAGAGCGATCCCAGCTCCGAGGTGGATCTCGGCTCCTGCGCCGGCGGGCGCTGCGCGTGACTGGGATCAGACTCCCCGAGCAGTTCACTATCAAGGGGTCTGACCTCGACCGGCTGTTCTGCGACAACCGTTGCCCAGGCGATGGCTGCGAAGGCGATCGAACCGGCGAGCCGTGTCCGCGTCATTTTTCCATCAGCTTCTTGAGCAGCGCGATCGCATCCGGCTTTGCCGCCGGTGGCCGGATCGCCAGGAACGTGCCCTCGGCGAACGTCATCGGCGATCGCCCGCCGCTGTCTGTCACGTCGAGCATGGCGCCGTGATCGGCCAGGATCTGAATGACGGACACCCATCCGCGGTTCGCCGCCCCGTGTATCGCCGCCAGCCCGAGTGAGTTCGTGGCATTCACGGGTGCGCCGCGTTCGAGGCACAGCGTGACCGCCTCGACGTACTCGGCTTCAGAGCGGGTGTAGGTCTGTGCCGGGATCCAGTTGATGCCCGCGGCCGCCATGAGCGCGGTCGATCCCTGTGCCGTCGCGATGTTTGGATCGGCGCCGTGCTGCAACAGCAGGCGCATCACCTCGATGTCGCCCGACAGCGCCGCCCGGATGAACGGCGTCTGACCGTCGAAGTTTACCCACGAGCCATCGAACTGCATCAGCCCATGCACCGGCACCGTGTTGGTTCTCAGGTTGGGATCGGCACCCTTCTGAAGGAGCGCAATGATCAAATCCAGCGGGTCGCGTTCCTCGCTGTAGAGAAACGGGTACTTCTCATGATTGAAGTTGCGCAAGTCGATCGCCGCAAACAGCGCCGCCCGCTGATAGTCGTCCGCGGCATTCGGGTTGGCGCCCTTGGCCAGCAACTCCGTTGCGAGACTGACCTGTCCGTTCAACAGCGCGATGAGCAGCGGAGAGGTGTGATTGCCGGACGACAGCTCGATGTTGGCGCCCAGTTCCAGCAGGAGCCTGCTCATCTCGACGTTGCCGTCGCGGACGGCAAAGAGCAGCGGGGTCATCCCGCCATCTGCGGTCGGCAGCGCGCGCTGACGGATGATCCCGTTGCCCGCTGCACCACCCGCGCGCGCCGGAGCGTACTCACCTTTCGGCTTCGTGACATTCGTGCGCGCGTTGACATCGGCGCCGCGTGCGGCAAGCAGTTTGACGATGGCCGCGTGGTTCTCGGTCACGGCCCACATCAGCGCGGTCTGTGCACGGACGTTGTCTCGTGCGTTGACGTCGGCGCCTCGATCGAGCAGCAGCGAGACCGTTTCGGCAGTGCCAGTGCGGGCCGCCGTCATGAGAGCCGTTTCGCCGCCTGGAGTCGCCGTGTTCGGATCCGCTCCGGCCTCGAGCAGCCGGCGCAGGATCGCGGCATTGCCACCAAGGGCCGCAAGCCCCATCGGTGTCACGCCGTATCGCGTTGCCGCCTTCACGTCAGCGCCGCGCTTGATCAGCGCTTCGACCGTCTTGAGATCGTTCAGCCGGACAGCCTGGTGCAGGGGCGTGGTGCCATCAGGAAGCGCGGTGTCACTGGCGTTGATGAGCGTGGTCTGGCCGCTGGCGGACGGCACCGCTGCGCCGCTCGAGCCGAGCAGCAACCCGGCGAGCAATAGGTAACGGCAGTGCGTGCCCAACATGGCGCCAATATTACGCCCGACCGGCTGCGCCGTGGCGGTTATCGTTCATCCCGCCGATCGGCGATTGATTGGAGATAAATGGCGCGAACGGCGTGGATGGTGTCGGCATTCAGGGCTGATTTGTCCTCACGGTACCCCTTCACCCGTGCAAAGCGAAGCGCCAGTCCGCCTGGGTAGTGGGGACTTTCCTGCACGTCGTTGAACGCGATCTCGACTACCAGTTCCGGCTTCACGTAGACGGTATGGCGATCGTGGCTGATCTCGAGCGTGCGGAGTTTCTCGGTCTGCCACGCCAGCATCTCGTCGGTCAGTCCCTTGAAGGTCTTCCCCAGCATGACGAAGCCGCCGTGCTCGGGATCGCGCGCGCCGAGGTGCAGGTTGCTGAGCAGACCCGTGCGCCGGCCATGTCCCCATTCGGCCGCGAGCACCACGAGATCCAGGGTGCGTGCGATCTTGACCTTCAGCCACTGCTGGCCCCGTCGTCCCGCGGCGTACCCGGCACCGAGCGCCTTCACCATCACGCCCTCGTGCCCATGCCGCAATGTCTCGTCGAGGAACTGCTGCGCCTGCTCGCGCGTCGGGCGCAGCAGCGTTGGCACGACCAGTGTGGGAGCGACGATGTTCAGTCGCGCGACGCGCGACTCCTGGGACGCATCGACCAGCGACTCGCCATCGGCATAGAGACAGTCGAAGAAGAATGGTGTCAGCGGGATCTCGGCGCGCAGGCGCTCGACATCCAGCTTCCGGCCGAACCGCTGCATCGTCACCTGAAAGGGCAGTGGCGTCCCGTTCGGTCTGAGCGCGATCACCTCGCCATCGACGATCGCCTCCTGCACGGAGAGTGCCCGCATCGATTCGACGACCTCTGGGACGGCGGCCGTGACATCGCGGAGGTTGCGCGAGAAGACTCGGACCTCAGTGCCGCTCTTGTGGACCTGGATGCGTGCGCCATCCAGTTTCCACTCGAGCGAGGTGTCCAGTCCCAATTGCTCGATCGCCTCGCCCACGTCACTGGAGGGTTGCGCCAGCATCGGCTGCACCGGTTGCAGCAGCTGGATGTTGAACGTGGCAAGACCGGCCTCGCCGCTGCCCAGTGCCGCGCGCGCAACGGGCGCGAGCGTGCCCGCCATCATCACCGCCCGGCGGACCGTTCCGATATCAACGCTGCTCGCCTTCGCGACCGCATCCACCAGCACCGCTTCGAGCGCTCCTTGCCGCAACTCGCCAAACAGCAGGCGCACGATGAAGTCCTGCTCCGCGCGCGTGGCTTGTCGAAGAAGGTTGCGCAGCCGTTCCTGCCGCGAGGCCGATGCACCTGAGCCCTTGATCGACGCGATTTCGGTGAATGCGTCGTCGACTTCTCTGAGATGCAGGGAGGCTGCTTCAGCAGCAACGGTGTCCCGTGCCGCCCAGAGCGTCGCGGATCCGATCCCGATGCGTCCCTGACGAGGCTCACCGGATAGCATGCCGATCGCGATCTCGACTTCGTCGGGCACGAGCCGGCCGAGCACATCAGCCAGGAGGCCGATCTTCGCGAGCCGTCCGCTCGCCGCGGCCACGGCGCTACTCGTGCGCACCAAGTCGTCCAGCAGCATCCGTGCAACGTACCCTCTTCCCCCTGCAATGTCGAAACGATTTCGCGCGCTGCGCGTGGACCTGATCTTCTGGCGCGCTCCGCCCGCCTGGGACGCAAATGCGGGTGACGGTGAGTACAAAGTTCACGCAACGAACCGCCAAAGCGGCTCAGGGTGGAAGAGCGGGAATCGAAGGGCGGACCTCGCAAGTCAGTTGGCGCAGGCGGAATGAGTGCAGACGCGAGAACGGTCGAAACGAGATCAAGGTCGTACAACGTCTCCTTGGCGCGCGCTCTGGTGCTAATCGTCATCGTCACCGTCATCGTCGTCATCTTTGCCGTCGCCTTTGCCGTCGCGATCTTGCCTGACCCTGACACTGTGTCCGGCAATTGTGAGCCTACCGTCGCGCCTTTTGCCGTCGTTCCTGGCGACTCTGACACTCACCGTTCCATTGCCCGCCCCGCTCGCACCGGCCGTAATCGAAATCCACGACTCGTCAGACTTTGCCGTCCAGGGGCAGGCGTTGCCAGTCGACACGTTGACAGCTTCTGTTCCGCCGCTGTCGTCCATCTCTATCCTGTCTGGCGAAACCGAGTACTTGCACGAAGCAGGTGGTTTCGGTGGCGGTGGCGACGGTGACGGCGAGGGAGCCGGTGCTGGTGTTTGCGCGGCTGCTTGCGTCACGGTGAACGGACGACCAGCAATGGTCAGGGTCCCCATCCGTGAAGCTCCGGTATTGGGGGCTACGGTGAACCCGACTGACCCATTGCCGGCTCCACTCGCACTGGAGGTGACGGTGATCCAAGGCGTATTACTGCTGGCGGTCCATCGACAAGCACCCTGGGTCGACACGGTGACGGTCGTCCCCGAGCCACCTGTCGCATCGATGTTCTGATTCGCGGGTGAGATCGTGTAGGTACAGGGCGCCGCGGTGGCCAACTGCGTAACGATTGATTTCTGGCCCGAGATGACGACGCTGCCCGTTCGTTCACTGCCGCTATTGGAGCCGACCGTGAAACTCACGGTGCCATTCCCGCTGCCCGCTTGCGTCGACAGGTTGATCCAGCCGACATCGGTTGTCGCTGTCCACGCGCAGTCGTTCGATGTCGACACTGTCACGTGGCCATCGCCACCGGCGGCACCCACGTCTTGGATCGGCGGCCCGACGGTGTAACGGCACTGTGCGCGTTGTGATACCCGCACGCGGCTATCGTTGACAACGATCTCGCCTTCGCGCGACGACGATCCCTCATTCGGCGCGACTCGAAACTCCACGTTGCCGTTACCCTGTCCCGAGACAGGCGACAATCCAGAGATCCAATTCACGGCACTCGATGCTGCCCACGCGCATTCGGCTTGCGTGGCAATCGAGAAGGTAGTCATGCCACCGCCTGCGTCGACCATCGGTGGGGTGGCCAGCGACACTTGGCACTTGACCGGTTCCGGGCCTGTCGGGGTAACAACGGTTGTGGTTGACGCGGTATCGCAACCACTGGTGGCCAGGGCAGCTACAATTCCTACGACGACCAGCACGGTTGAGCGGCATTCCACACGGACTAGATTCAACGCGGGCCGCTGTAATATTCGGGGCTCTTTGAAGATTTTACTGGAGGACCCCAATCTGAATCCGCCGCTCGTCCCACGAATCAGCATAACGGTCACCCGCGTCGGAGCGTGGTCAGAGGTGCTGGCATTCGACCAAGGCCTCTGCCGGAAGTGCCTTTCGACTTCGCTCGGCGTGTGCCGAG
Source organism: Acidobacteriota bacterium (assembly GCA_032156805.1). Taxonomy (GTDB): domain Bacteria; phylum Acidobacteriota; class Vicinamibacteria; order Vicinamibacterales; family UBA2999; genus Gp6-AA40. The sequence continues at coordinate 18,419 of JALDXQ010000049.1, read as the reverse complement.
CATCAGTCCAGCGGCGAGACAGACACCTTGGCTGGTTAGCTAGCTGAACTCCCGCGCAACCTCTAGCAATGCCTATTCCAGTGAACGTGGTTGAGTAGGTGCGCGGTTCGTCGATTCGTGCGAGAGTTTCGAGCATGCTTGTAGCGGCTGTTCTTCTCCTCGCTGCGTTGGCATTTTCCGCGTGCTCCGCTTCGTCGAAGCAACCCTCCGCATCGGGCGGAAGCGAAGTTCTGGCGGCCGACACGCCCCGCACCACGGTCCACGGAAACACGTTCATCGCTCCGAACGAATGGAAGATCGAGGTTCGCGGACCGGCCACGATTCTCGAACCGCCCGAACCCGGTTCGTACGTGGTCCTGGTGGATGTTCGCGCGGCTGACGCCGACAGTGCCGTCGCCGCCGCCTGGGCCGCGCATCCCGGAAAGAGCACGTGGCCGCTCAAGGTCACCAGCGACTTCCCGGATCGAGAGGGATGGACCGGCATCCGCGACTACACGTATCAGACTTCTCCCAACGAGAAGCGGACGGTGTTCGCGAACGCACGGCGGGCGGGCGATGCATGGACCGTGATCCTCTTCGACATGGACCAGGCAGTCGGAGAGAAGCGGGCCGCACAGGTGGCGCTGATACTCGGCCGTCTTTTACCGAAGGGTTACACGCGCGAATCCTTTGCCGGCAAACAAGCACACAAGCTGGGCGAACGGCAGATCGCAGCGCTGTCGGACTTCGTCGAACGCGGTCGGCAGCAACTCGACATTCCAGGGATCTCGATCGGCGTCATCCAGGATGGGAAAGTCGTGTTCGCGGGCGGCTTCGGTGTCCGTCAACTTGGCGCGGACGCGAAGCCCGATGCCGACACGCTCTACATGGTTGCCTCGAACACGAAAGCGCTCACCACGCTGATGCTCGCCAAGTTGGTCGACGAAGGCAAGCTGACGTGGGAAAGGCCGGTGACCAGCCTATTGCCTGCGTTCAAGCTTGGCAATGCCGATACGACCAGCCGAGTGCTGGTCAAGCATCTGATCTGTGCGTGCACGGGCCTTCCGCGCCAGGACTACGAGTGGCTCCTTCAGTACGATGGCGTGACCCCCGAAGGGGCGCTGAAGTCGCTCGCGACGATGCAGCCAACGAGCAAGTTCGGAGAGATCTTTCAGTACTCGAACCCGCTTGCGGCGGCCGCGGGGTTCGTCGGCGGCCATGTGGCGTTTCCCGGTCGAGAGCTCGGCGCCGGGTATGACGAAGCCATGGCCAGCAGAGTCTTCCGGCCGCTCGGCATGACGGCGACCACGTTCGACTTCACTCGTGCGCTGGCGAGTAATCACGCCAGTGCCCACGCGCCCGATGTCGACGGCAAGCCAGCGCTCGCCGCAATGGCGATCAACTACGCCATCGTCCCGGTTCGCCCGGCCGGCGGCGCGTGGAGCAACGTGCGGGACATGCTCAAGTACGTGCAGATGGAGCTGGACGAAGGAGCGTTACCGGACGGCGGTCGTTACCTCGCGAAGGACACGCTGCTTGCGCGGAGGGAGCGCCAGGTCGCGATCGGCCGGGACACGGTGTACGGCATGGGACTGATGGTGGACACGACATATGGGACTCCGATGGTCCGTCACGGCGGCTCCATGATCGGCTATCACAGCGACATGATCTGGCTGCCCGAGCACAACGTCGGCGCCGTGATCCTCACTAACGCCGACCCGGGGTGGGCGTTGCGTGGACCGTTCGGACGCAAGCTGCTCGAGGTCCTATTCGACGGCCGGCCGGAGGCAGACGCTGATGTTGCAGCACAGGCGAAGAGCTTTTTCGAGCAGCTGGCTGCCGATCGAAAGCTCCTGACGGTGCCGGCGGCGACTGCCGATAGCAAGATGCTGGTCGCACGCTACGTCAACCATGCGCTCGGAGAGATTGTCGTACGCCGCGAGCGTCAGGCGACGGTGTTCGACTTCGGTGAGTGGAGCAGCGAGGTCGCGTCTCGGCACAACCCTGATGGGACGATCTCGTTTCTGACCGTCGCGCCCGGCGCTCTGGGCTTCGAATTCGTCCTCGGCAGCGGGCCCAAGCCGACGCTCGTCGTACGCGATGCGCAGCATGAGTATGTCTTTGCCGGAGACGTCCTCCCGGCATCCCCGTAGACCCTGCTCGCCCTTCTCTTGCCAAGGACCTTCGTCCCGTTTTCATCTGCGCGGTATTTGCGCGGCGACTTGCAATCCACTTGATCGGCCGCCGCGGCTGCTGTAGCGTCTCGCAACCTCCCCTGATGTAACAAGGCAAAAAGCAAGTAGCGGTTCAATCGTCGGACCGAGAGGTCCGGGTTACGAGCGAACGAGTGCAAACGAGGTGAACTGAATGCGTGGTCTCAGAGGTTTACTCCTGGTTGTCAGTACCCTGGTCATCCCACACACCGCGCTGGCGCAGGCCGTCATTGCGGGTTCAGTACGAGACACGTCGGGAGCGGTGCTCCCGGGTGTCACGGTCGAAGCAGCCAGCCCTGTGCTCATCGAGAAAGTGCGCAACGCGGTGTCGGACGGAAACGGCGTCTATCGAATCGAGGATCTGCGTCCCGGAACTTACACCGTTACGTTTACTCTGCCAGGCTTCGCGACGTTGAAGCGCGAAGGCATCGTCCTCACCGGTTCGTTCACGGCCAACGTCGATGCCGAGATGAAGGTCGGCGGGCTGGAAGAAACAGTGACGGTGACCGGTGAGTCGCCCATCGTCGACGTGTCGAGCGCACGCCGCGAGACGACCATCGACAACGAAATTTTGAAAGCCATCCCGACCGTGCGCAGCTACAACGCGCTGGTTGTCGTCGTGCCGGGTGTCGTGACCAACCTCAATGACACCGTGGTCGGCACTGCCACCACCCAGTTCCCCATTCACGGCGGCCGCAACAACGAGGGCCGCATGACCATCGACGGTCTCAACGTGGGCAACCCGCCCGGTGGCAATCAGCCGCCGGCGTACGTCGCCGATGTGGGCAACGCCGAAGAAGTCACTTTCTCGACGTCAGGTGGTCTCGGTGAATCGGAGACCGGTGGCTTGACGATGAACGTCGTGCCGAAGACGGGCGGCAACAGCGTCTCGGGCTCGGTGTTCTTCAGCGGAACCACCGAAGGTCTTCAGTCCAAGAAAGCGTCGTTCGGTCTCGTGCCGACGCCGTACGATTACATCTACGACCTCAATGGCGCGGTCGGCGGCCCGATCAAGCAGGACAAGATCTGGTACTTCGTGAACGCGCGCACGCAGGGCAGCGAACGCCCGAACACGAATCAGTTCTTCAACCTGAACGCTGGTGATCCCACGAAGTGGCTGTACGTTCGCGGCGATCCTGGATTTTCAGAGCGCCGGTGGGAGAACGTGAGCGGCCGTATTACCTGGCAGGCCAACCCCAAGAACAAGATCAGCGGCTTCTGGGACGAGCAGGCCACGTGCCGCAAATGTGAAGGACAGACGTCCGGCATCACTGATCCGGCGCGCGTGTCTCCCGAGGCGGGCAGTGTTGGTGCGACCAAGCCGCTGCGCGTCATGCAGGCGAGCTGGTCGTCACCGGTGACGAGCCGGCTGCTCCTCGATGCCGGCTTTGGCGGCGTCTATTACGGGTGGGGCAGCTTCGAGCGCGACCCGAATCCTACGCGCGGGCTGACGCGCGTCACCGAGCAGTGCGCGGCCGGGTGCGCCAACAACGGCGGCATCGCTGGTCTGGTGTACCGCTCGCAGGACTTCAACAACAACAACACCGGCTCGTTCGGCTGGAAGGCAAACGCGTCGTACGTCACCGGGTCCCACAGCATGAAGGTCGGTTACCAGGGCACCTGGATGGTCGACAAGCGGACGTGGATGACCAACGACACGGAACTCAGCTTCCGTGTCAGCAACGGCATTCCCAATCAGATCCAGATGTCGCTCTCGCCATTCCAGAACGACGGCTACGCGGGGTGGCATGCGGGGTTCATCCAGGAGCAGTGGACGCGCGGACGGATGACGCTGCAGGGCGCGCTGCGTTTCGACGTCGCGAGCAGCTGGTTCCCCGAACAGACGCTCGGACCGTCGAAGTACTTCCCGACCCAGATCGTCTTTCCGGAAACGAAGGGCGTGGACAGCTACACGGACTTCACCCCGCGCATGGGTTTTGCCTACGACGTGTTCGGCAACGGACGAACCGCGGTGAAAGCCAACTTCGGCAAATACCTCGAGGGCGTTGGCGTGTCCACGAACTACGCGAACTCCAACCCGACGCTGCGTATTCCGACATCGACCGGCGCCTTCGGTGTGCAGGGCGTGACCCGGGCGTGGACGGATGCCGACGGTGACTTCGTTCCCGACTGCGATCTGAACAATCTCGGCAACCAGGATCTCCGTCCGGTCGGCGGCGATCTGTGCGGGCCGGTGTCGAACTCGCGCTGGGGTCAGAACGTCCTGACCAACCAGTACGATCCCAACCTCCTGAAGGGATGGGGCGTGCGTCCGTCGGACTGGGACTTCGGGCTCTCGGTGCAGCAGCAGCTTCTGCGCCGGATGTCCGTCGAAGTGGCGTATCACCGCCGCTCGTTCTCCGGTTTCACGGTGCAGGACAACACACTGGTCGCCAGCAATGAGTACGACACGTTCAGTGTGACCGCGCCGCTCGATCCGGCACTGCCCGGAGGCGGCGGCTACGTGGTCTCGGGACTCTACGACGTCACGCCATCGAAGTTCGGACAGATCCTCAACAACGTGACCGACTCGGGCACGTTCGGGGAAACCTCGCAAATCTTCAACGGCGTGGACGTGACGCTCAACATGCGTCAGGGCGGGCTCACCCTGCAGGGTGGCATCAGCACCGGCCAGACGTCGAACAACTTCTGCGACGTCCGGAACAACCTGCCCGAGTTGAGCATTGCGATCGGCGCCGGACTGCAGACGTCGAACGTCAACGTCGGGAGCCCGTACTGCAACACCTCGAGCGGCTTCCTCACGCAGTTTCGCGGGCTGGGGTCGTACATCATCCAGAAGATCGACGCGCAGGTCAGCGCGGTGTTCCAGAGCAAGCCGGGACCGGCGATCGTGGGCAACTGGGCGGTACCGAGCGCGATCGTTGCGCAGTCGCTCGGCCGACCGCTCGCCGGTGGCGTCCCGAACATCACCGTGAACCTGATCGAGCCAGGTACGGTTTACGGCAACCGCATCAACCAGCTCGATCTGCGGCTGGCTAAGAACGTGCGGTTCGGCGGCAAGCGGACGATGCTGAGCGTGGATCTCTACAACGCGCTCAACACCGGCGCCATCCTCACCTACAACGCGACATACGCGCCGCCGACAGCAACGGTGCCCAGCGTTTACCAGCAGCCGCAGACGGTTGCCACACCGTTGATGGTCCGCTTCACGGCGGAGTTCAGCTTCTAATCGGCACACCACAGAGCGGCGGGTTTTTCCACCCGCCGCTACGCTGTTAACTCCCAACGTCCAATTCCCAATCTCCAATTCCCAGCCACAGAATCCGTGGGAGTTGGAAGTTGGGAGCTGGGAGTTGGGAGTTGGATGTTGTTTCCTACGATTCCCTGAGCGGCGTGATGAACCAGCGCTCCGAGCGCGTGACCCAGGCACGAAGGCCGGTCAACTGCTGGTCGGTCAACTCGAGCCCCTTCCGATCCATGCTGTGCCGATGGCAATAGGTGTCGGCGGCGTCCACCATGATTACGAGTGCAAAGAGCTCTTCGTAGGTGAATGCCAGACAGACCTCCTCAGTCGTATGGTCTTCGTCGTCTCTGAAGCGGCGCATGAGGGCCGTCACCTGTTCGAGGTCGATTTGGTACATGTCCGGGTCGATGTGGTGGTGCCACGCCTCGACATAGTCCAGGACTTCGACGAACTGGCGCCGCAGCTCCTTACCGACGACGAATGCCGCACGACGGACGACAGGTTTGGAGATTGGTGCGGACGGCGTCATTTTCGCAGAGTGCCAGTCACGCCCTCGGGTGAGCAGTTGAACGGCTCGATCTTCAATTCCGAGGGTGCGTACTCCAGCGTCCCACGCGGAAACGGCTTCGTGAAGTACTCGGAATCCGCCAGATCGATCGCCACGACCAGCCGCTGACGGGCCGCGTCGAGGTGCACCCGCTCGACCGAGGTGAGCGCGGCGGAGTGGAGCAGTCCCTTCGTCGGCTGGCCCGGTTGCTCGACGTACTGGTTCAGGACGCCCTGCGAGTAGTTCGCCGTCTCGATGACGAGCGTCTCGCCTTCCATGCGGCCGATGGAGTGGCCAAGCGATGTGCGCGGCCCGTTCTTCGGGTGCTCTTTCATGTTCATGTGGACGACGCGGCGCACGTCCATCCACTCGTGCCGCAGCACGACATTATTCCCCTCGCGCACGATCTCGAGCGGTGTGCCCGGCGCACCCCAGACACGGCGAATGGCAACGGGATCGCAGCGGAAGGTCGGGTCGTCCTTGAACGGGTCATAGCCCGCAACCGCCTTCTGGCCCGCCGGCGTCAGGAACTGGATCATCGGCTGCGGTCCGCTCGTGCTGCGGTTAGGTATCGGAGCAAGCAGCCACGTCCCGAAGATGTCCTTGCGCGCCGGCACCGTCAGTGCTGCGGCTGCTGAGGGCGCGGCGCCGCGCGGGCCGTTGACGCTCAACTTGCGCCCGTCCTCGAACTCGACGTTGTCGAAGAAGCACATGTACGGACTGTGCCGCGACATCGAACCGGTGACTCGCACCCTGGTGCCGGCCTTGAACATGTCTGGCCTGATGCCGTTGCGGGTCAGTTGCGTGACGCCGTGCGATTCGCAGACGTATTCGCGTGTCCTGCCGTTCTCGGCGATGGCGGCGATGTGGAGGTAGCTGTGCGGATTGCGCGCCTCGTACTCGGTGACCGTGCCGGAGATGCTGGCCGGCTTGCTCGAATCGAAGTGCGGCGCGAAGCTGTGATGGGCGAAGGCCGACGGGGTGATGAGCCAGGTGCCGACTACGACTGCGATTCGGGACGCCGCACGTCTTGCGCGCATGCCGGTTCCTCCTGAGTGAGTATAATTCTCCTCCTTCGTCAGGAGCGCTCGGACTGACGCACGGCTACGAGTCGAGAAACTCCTCGACCAGCCCGGCGACGAGTTCGGGGGAACGGGTAGGCTGCTGCGTCATCACCGCTTCGCCGATGAAGTCGCCGTGGCCGCCCGGCACGATCAGCAGTCGCGCGCCCGGGATCAAGCGAGTCAGTTCGACCGCATGCTCCGGTTTCACGATGTCCTGGTCACCCGCCAGGATCAACGTTGACGCTCGTATCGATTGGAGTACGTCATCGGGAAGGTCGGCGAACGTCCGCATTCGCTCGGCGTCTTTGTCGTGCATCGACCTGAGTTGCTTCGGATCTGGATTCACCTTCAGGAACGCGTCCTTCAGCGGCTGCGGCATGTTCGAGAAGTCCGCCCTGGCAATGAACTCCCACAGCTGGGGCTGAGCGCCGTTTCTCTTCGTCATTGCCGACGCGAACACCAGCTTTCGCACGATCTGCGGGTGGCGGATGGCAACCTGCAGCGCGATGCTGGCGCCGTTGCTGAAGCCGAAGAGATCCGCCCTCGCGATCTCGAAGTGACCAAGCAGTGCGGCCACATCGTCAGCCGACGACTCGAATCTGACTGGAGCGTCGCGATCGCTCGTGCGGCCGTGCCCTTGTTCTTCGACGGCGATCACCATCCGGCCTCTGGCGAACACCGGGAGCACCTTGCTGAAGGTCACGTCGATCGTCGAGCCGCCGCCGTGCAGCAGCACGAGCGGGACGCCGTCACGTCGGCCGTGAATCTCGTAGTACACGCTGATGCCGTTGACGGCTGCATAACCGCTTTCAACGAGGGACGAACTGATTGTCATGTCGATGCGGCGATGGCGGCGACCCAGGCGCCGCGCTGTGTCAGCGGCCCTCGGCGAGGCGCTTGTCGATCTCGCTCTTCGGCAGCCAGCGCCCGCCGATCATGACGCCGGCGATCTTCGACGTGTTGGCGATGTCCTGCAGGGGACTGGCGTCGAGCAGCACGAGATCGGCGAGCTTGCCGGTCTCGACGCTGCCCCGGTCGGGCGTGTTGAAGTGGGGGGGGGCGCGTTCCCGTGACGAGCGCCTGGTACGGCGTCAGGCCGGAGGCGACGTAGGTTGCGATCTCGCGATGGATCGAAAAGCCCGGGACGTTCCAAATCTGCGGAGCGTCCGAGCCAAGCAGGATACCGGCGCCGCCGTCGTGCAGGGCTTTGATCAACGTGCGACGGAGCGCGATGTAACGCTTTCTATGATCGGCTGAATAGGCCTCGACGTTCTTTCGTTTGTTGGCCACCCACTGACTCAGGTCTTCCGAGTCGACGTACTTCATCTCCGGCCACTTTTGCATCGCCTCGACATCGTCAGGACCGTACCAGCTCTCGATGAGCACCTGGGTGGGCACGATCCAGGTGCCCGCGGCCTTGGTCTGCGCAACCAGCGAGGGAATTCGAGACTCATCGAGTTGCCCGATCAGATTGATTCCAAAGAGCTGCCCCTCGGGGGCACCCTGCTTTGCGAGAGCCTCGACGTAGCCATCGACGTGATCGATCGTCCAGAACTTCGCTTCGAGTGCTCGCTGCAGCCCCACGGCAGCGGGCACGTGTCCGGCGAACCGGATCCCCTGACTATCTGCAGTCCTGGCAAGGGCGTCGAACGCGTCGCGGGGCACACCGGGATGGATCTTCAGCAGGTCGTACCCGGCCTTTTTCTGCTCGATCACACGGGAGGTCGCTGCCTCTGGCGTTGGCGCCGTCTGCCCGCTGAAGGACGGACCTGACAGGTACATCCGGGGCGCCACGATCTCGCCACGTGTGGCTCGCTCTCGCAGCGCGACGTGTGAGGGATCCCCGAGCATGCTTCGAATCGTCCCGATCCCGTTGGCGACGTACATGAACAGGACGCGTTCGGCCTCGGCCCGATCGGTCGGGATGTGCGCGTGCATCTCGGCGAGTGCCGGCATGAGGAACTTGCCGCGGCCGTCAATGCGTGTGGCTCCATCCGGCACCTTGACGGTGTTCGGGGCGCCGACTTCCGCTATGCGGCCGTCGCGCACGACCACCGTGCGATCGGCGATCGAACGCTCGCGGTCCATCGGGATGACGTTGACCCGCTCGAAGACGACGACAGGCGCCTCCTGCATGGCACCCCGGGCGGCAAGCGCGACAACGGCGAAGACGACGGCAGCGATTGGAATACGCATGGGGGGCACTCTCAACTGGTGGGAGTCAGTTCAGTTCGTGCTGTTTGCGGCAGGCTGGCAGTCGTTCAGGTACTTCGACGACTTCAGCCACTCTGAGTCAGGGTAGTACGCGAACACGAGACCGGTGCCTTTCACACGGTCGATGACGGCTCTTGCCACACCTTCGCGCAGTGCGGGGCAACCCCAGCTGCGACCGAGACGGCCCATCGTGCGCGCCGCGTCATCGTTGACGTATGGAGCGCCGTGCATGACGATGGCGCGCTCGTACGCGCGGTCGTTGAAGCCTTCATCCAGGCCGCGCAGCCGCAGCGAATACCCATTCCTGCCGACGTAAGCGTCCTCGGTGAGGAAAAGACCGAGACTCGACTGGTGGGAGTTCATCTCGTTGGAGAAACGAGTCGCCATGTTGCCGCCGCTCTCCTTGCCATGAGCGACGAGCTCTTCGTACAGCAGCGCCTGCCTGTGCAGGTCGAACACCCAGAGCCGCCGCGCGGTGGACGGCCGCGAGTAATCGATGACCGTCAGCGTGGACGGGTCGACGATGGCGCCAGACTTGACGGCGCACGCTGCCGCGCCAAGCGCCATCTCGAACACGGCTGGATCGATGGCGCCGCGGTCGACGTCGCTCCAGGCTTCAGCGTGAAAGGCGGCGCGTGTCTTCGCCGTCACCGGCAGGCACTCTGCTGCACACACGCCAATCACGACGGCACAGAAGAGCAGCGAGCGAATGGGAGCAGGGCGCGTGAACACCGGGATGTCCCAGTGTAACAGGCGAGATAGGTGATGCTAGCGCGGCCGCAACAACGGCTCAGTTCCGTCCCTGCCTCGCATCGTGACCGTACACATCCGGCCATGTGTCGAATCAACCGCGGGGCGTCAGCCCAGCCACCCGGCGTTGAGTTGCTTGGTGTGAGCGGCGATGGCGTTTCGCATGAACATCGCGACCGTGACCGGGCCGACACCACCCGGTACAGGTGTGACCCAGCTGGCGACTTCCTTGACACCGTCGGTGTCGACATCGCCGACGATCATCGTCTCGCCATTCGGTCCCGTGATCTGGTTGATGCCGATGTCGATCACCGCGGCGCCAGGCTTGACCATGTCCGCATGCAGGAACTTTGGTTTGCCGACGGCGACGAGCACCGCATCGGCACGCCGGGAGTGCGCAGCAACCGATCGCGTCATGTGATGGCACACGGTGACCGTGGCCCCTTCGGCCATCAACATGAATGCTGCAGGCTTGCCGACGATCTCGGAGTGGCCGACCATGACGACCTCGAGGCCGTGCAGGTTGAGGCCGGTCGCCTTGATCAGCTCCACGGAGGCTGCTGCCGTGCAGGGGGCGAGGGCGAGCTCGTTGTAAACGATGTTGCCGATCGAAGCGGGGTTCATCCCCTCGAGATCCTTGAATGGATGAATCGCGGAGGCGAGCGAGCGGCCGTGAATGTGCGACGGCACCGGGCGCTGAAGGATCACGCCGAGGATGTCCGCGTCATCGTTCATGGCGACGAGACGCGCCTTGCATTCGTCCTGGGTCAGAGTGGCGGGCCAGGTCTGCTCCTCGAAACGCAGCCCCACCTTCTTTGCGGCACTGGCCTGCCCGCGCACGTACACCGCGACTTCCTTGTGCTCGCCGATGCTGATCGACACGAGGCGGCCGATCGAATGTATCGAGGCCGCATGCCGCACGCGCTCGGCAACGCCATCGAGAATGCGGTCACGAACGGCCCGACCGTCAAGCAGCCTGTTGTCTCTCACAACTCCCGTTACGCTCACGGTGTCCCTTCGCTTATTTCATCCGCTGATACGATTTTTCGTTCTCGAGACAGATCTCGTCGACGAGCTCGGTGTCGACCGCCAGCCGCTGCCGGAGCGTCACGGTCCACGGCTTCGTGTACGCCTTGGGATCGTCGACAGTCACTTCGACCTCGAGCCGCCCGAAGTCGGGCCGCCGGATTCGCTCGCGCACCTTGGCGGCTTCGGTCAGGACGCTGCCGTTCCAGTCGATCCAGAGGTCGTCGCGAAATCCATTCGAGTCGATGACCAGCGTGTCGCCGGCCCAGGTTGCGGACGAGTAGCCCTGCCATGAAGGCGTCGGGTCCTGAGGAAGTGGCCGGCCGTCGAGAAAGACCTGGCGGTAGCCGGCGTTCATCTCGTTGAGCATGATGAGAAGACCAGGCGTCTGGACGAACTTCAGCAGGTGGGGCAGCCCGTACGCACGCAGGAACGTATCGGGAAGGCAACGCACATGTGGATCATCCTTGGCGTCGGTCGCCGTACGTTCCTTGACGAGCTTTGCCAGCCACGGCTGATACGGCAAGCCGCCGGGCAGGCTGACACCCATATTGATGCCTTCCCGGGACATCGGCAGCTCGGACCCGCACGTCAGCACAGAAGGGTCGTTCCCTTGAAGACAGCTCGATGCCGTGAGCCAGATTCCCGAGAAGTCCGGTTTGCCGTCCGGCGTGCGAGGCGTTGGAGCGGACGGGTTGAACTTGCCGTCAGCGGTTCGTGGCACTCCGGCGGTTGGGTACTTCAACCACTGGGCGGATACCGGTGTATAGAGAAAGCTGACGACTGAAGCGGCAAGCAGCAGCGCCGCGAAGTGGCTCAAGAATCGTGACAAGGTGCCCCCAAAGACAGGCAACACCCATTCTATGTCGTTGCGCTCGCGCGAAATGACGGGCGGACGGGGCGAAGCAGATGCGCCGCCTTCGAGCCCGCACGCTGTAACTGGGAAAAAGCCGTTGATTAGGGTGCTGTCGGAGCAGAGACGTTGTGTTGGAGCCGCTTGCGATCGGTCGGAGCGAACAGCCAGTCTTCGCGCCGGTTTTGCGTGAGCTCCTCGATGCTCCAGACACCGCGCATGAGGCCCGTTGGGCTGTGCGCGCGCGCCCGCAGCAGCAGGTGGCCGATTTCATGGGCCAGGGCCCGTCCCAGCAGTTCGGCATTGTCGACGCCGCTGCGACGTGCGACGGTGCGCACCTGTTCGTGAAAAACAGTAGCCATCTCGCCCGACAGCGTGACTGGGTTGATGACGGCCACGCCCAGTTGCAGATTCGTTTCACCAGGCGCCGTACGCAGCTGAAGCGAGCTTCCGCGGAAGATGGTCCCGGGTGCCGCGGCGCGCATGATGCGCACGATCAGATCGTGTCGCTGCCGCGTGTCCTGGCAGCGATCTTGTGTGCTGTCGTTGGTGCAGTCGCGCCATTCCACTGAAATGCCGGCCTCCGCCACGATGGAGGCCGCGGTTCGAATGGCCGCGCTGCGGATATCCGACGCTCCATCAGTCGTGTCGTACACCCTGATGACCCGCCGGGCGGGGTCAGCGTGTGCGCCGCCGGCAGCGGCAAAGACGAGCGACAGGACGAGCGTGCTACACGCGAGTATCTGTGACATGGCGCACAACAAGGGACGCCCGAACCCGAGGCGGTACATCGCGGACCGCCCCGATACGTGAAACTAACCTAGCACACTGATCGCGATCGCGGGCCGTGTACGCCGTCTTTGTCGGATCGACGAATTCAGCATTCAACTTCGTCGCTCTTGCGTGCCTCGCCAATGCGGCCGGGCGGAAAAGATGCGCTGATGTGATTGGCACAGTTCGTGGAGCTCGCGTCTCCTACTCGCAAAAGGAGAGACGCATGCGTGGGTTGCTCGTGATCGTGTCCGGTGTCGCATTGGTCGTCGCCTCGCTCTCAGCGCAAGGAAATGAAAAGCCGCCAGACGCGTTCAGCAAGGCGATGCGTGATAACGGCGAGGCGGTCCGGGCATTTCGCGTAGCTGCGAAGGAGTTCGAGGAATCCGGCGCGGGCGCACAGGACTTCGACCCGTTCGAGCAGGCGGCAATCACCATGCGGGCGTCGTTTACGACAACGATGGCGTACTTCAAGGAACAGAAGAGCGATGGTGCTGTTGTGTTCAACGAGCTGGCGCTGAAGCACGTCACGTCGTTGCAGGCAGGGGCCAAGGAACGAGATTACCGGCAGATACTCGAGGCGTTTACGGCGCTGAACGAGACCTGCGCGTCCTGCCACACGGCACATCGCGTTCGAACCGAGGATGGCGCCTACGAGATCAAGGTGAAATAGCGCATCGACAATTCCGTCGGCGTTCCCGACTGTGATCGACGGGATTGTTCATTCGGCGCGGCGAGAAGTCCCTGCTTCTGATGCCAGCGGCGGAGATTGCGGAGTCACGATCGCCGCGGAGACGCTGAGACGCGGAGAATCCGTTGACCTCACATGCCGAGGTAGGCCTGCCGAATCCTCGGATCATCCGCGAGCGCCGTCGGTGCTCCATCCATGGAGATGCGCCCGGTCTCGACGACATAGGCGTGATCGGCGAGCTCGAAAGCGGTCAGCACGTCCTGCTCGACGAGCAGGATGGTCAGGCCGGAGCGATTGATTTCGCGCAGGACCTCGGCGATCCGCTCGACCACCCGCGGGGCCAGGCCCAGCGACATCTCGTCGATCATCAGCAGGCGTGGCCGCGCCATGAGGCCGCGCCCGATCGCGCACATCTGCTGCTCTCCACCCGACAGCGTGGTCGCGTCCTGGTTGCGGCGCTCGCCGAGGATCGGAAACATCGTGTAGAGCTTGTCGAGATCGCGTTCGAGATCGACCATCGGTTCATGCCGAAGGTACGCGCCGAGCAGCAGGTTGTCGCGAACCGTCATCCCCTTGAACAGCCGTCGTCCTTCCGGCACATGCGCGATGCCCGCCAGGAGGATCTCATCCGGCGTCGCGCCGGTGAGATCGCGATTGCCCAGGCAGATGCGCCCGGCGGTTGGCCGAACCAGACCCGAGATCGCGCGCAGGAGCGTGGACTTGCCGGCGCCGTTCGATCCGACGAGGCACACGATGCTCCCGCGCTCGACGGCGAGATCGGCGCCCCATAGCACCTGCACCTCGCCGTAGCCGGCGCAGAGATTCTCGACTCGAAGCAGTGCGTCACCCATGGGCCATCTGTTTCTGGCGTTCCGCGAACTTGCTGCCGAGATACGCCTCGACGACGGCGGGATCGTGAATCACGTGCTGCGGATCACCCTGGCTGATCAGTCGTCCGTGATGCAGGACCAGGATTCGCTGGCTGAGGGTCAGCACGACTTTCATCAAGTGTTCGATGATGAGAATCGTGATGCCGCGGTCGGCGATCGCACGCATCAGTGTGAGCGCATGTTCGATCTCACCGGTGTTCAGTCCCGCGTTGACTTCGTCGAGCAACAGCACCTTCGGCTTCATCGCCAGGCTCTTGGCGAGCTCGAGGCGCTTGCGGCCGGGCAAGGGCAGAGAGGCGGCAGGACGATGCGCTTCGTAGACGAGGCCGACAAAGGTCAGGTGCTCGCGCGCCGCTGCTTCGGCATCAGCACGATTGGCGGCGTGTCCGGCGAACAGTGCACCGGCGGCAACGTTGTCGAGGACGGTCATCTCGGGAAACGGCTGCACGACCTGGAAGGTCCGCGCGAGTCCCCGTCGAGCGGCCTGCCACGGCCGTTGGCGCGTCACGTCGCGACCTTCGAACCGGATCGTGCCGGAGCCCGGCGTCACGACACCGGTGATCAGGTTGACGAGCGTCGTCTTGCCTGCGCCGTTGGGGCCAATCAGGCCAACGATCTCGCCGGCGCGAAGGGTGAAGCTGACGCCGTCAACGGCCTGCACGCCGCCGAAGGCGCGCGAGAGATTGTCGACCTCGAGTACGGCCGCGCTCATTGCGCCTCCGGGACCCGGCTGCGCAGCCCGACGAGTGCGCGCCAGTTCCAGGCCGGCATCGGCAGACCCAGCAGTCCGCTGGGCAGCGTGAAGATCAGCAGGACGATCACGCCACCGAGAATCGCGCGATTGAGCTCGAGGAACTGCGCCCAGATCATCTCTTCGAGGACGACGAAGATCCACGCGCCGATGACCGGACCGAGCACGGTGCCCGGTCCGCCGAGCAGTGTCATGACGGGGACTTTCAGGCTGAGCAGGATGCTGAACGCGTCGGAGGGGTCGATGTAGGCGACCCACGAGGCGTAGATGGCGCCGATCGTCCCGCAGAACATGGCTGACAGCGCGAAAGCGGCCGTCTTGTAGGACCTGACGTCGATGCCGACCATGTCGGCGGCATCTTCGTTCTGCTTGATGCATCGGAGCCCGAAGCCCAGGCGGGAGCGATCGACAACGATCGTCACGATGAAGCTGACGATCATCATCGCCATCATCGAGTACAGGAACACGCGCCCGATGTAGTCGGGACCTCCTTCCACGATGCGGACGTTCAGCCCGTCGCCGCCGCCGGTCAGCGACGCCCACGACGACGCAACCAGCCGGAGCACCTCGACGATCGCGAGCGAGCCGATCGCGAAGTAGTGTCCTTTCATCTTCAGAATCGCGCGGCCGAGCGAGGCGGCGAACGCCGCGACGATCACCGTGGCGGCAAGCCACGACCACACCGGTGCGACGCCCGTGTTCTGCAGCAGCGCTCCCGCATAGGCACCGAGGCCGAAGAATCCCGCGGTGGAGAACGAGGGATAGCCGGCGTAGCCGCCGATCACGTTCCACGACAACGCCAGCGCCGAGTACATGCAGAGGAAGGTGCACAGCCGCACGACGTAGTTGTCGGCGACCAACGGCGCCGCAGCCATCAGCGCCGTGAAGACCATGAAGATGGTGAGCCCGCGCCTCATTCGTATCCCTGGGTTCCGAGCAGGCCGGTCGGCCGCGTCATCAGCAGGATGAGCATCAGTGAGAATCCGATCGTCATCGCGTACTGCGGGCCCACCACGTGGCCCGAGACGCTCTCAATCAGGCCGAGCGCGAGCCCGCCCACCAGCGCACCCGGCACACTGCCGAGCCCGCCGATGACACACACCACGAACGCCTTGCCGAGGAACTGGTCGGCCATCATCGTGGTGACGGGATAGACGACAGCCAGCAGGCTGCCGCAGGCGCCCGCCATCAGTGCACCGATACCGAACGTGACCGCGTAGATGCGATCGACGCGGATGCCCATCAGCGCGGCAGCGTCGCGGTCCATTCGAACGGCGACGATCGCGCGGCCGAGCGTCGAGGAGCGCAGCAGGAAGTAGAGCAGTCCGGTCAATGCGAGCGCCAGCGCCATTGCCAGGATGCGATCGATCGGCACCACCACGTCGAAGGCGCGCAGGATGCCGAGGTCGAGCGCGACCCGGCGGGGAGTAGCGGTGAACGCCAGCGTCATGAAGTTGTAGACGATCATGTCGAGGCCGAACGTCAGCGTCAGCGTCGTCAGTACCGGCCGGGCGACGATCCGATTGATCAGGCCGAACTGCAGCGCCCAGCCCACGGCGAAGAGCAGCGCGGCAATGCCGACGAGCGAGAACAGCGGGTGCAGGCCGAGGTCTCGCCACGCGAAGAAGGCGAGATACCCGCCCAGGATGATGAACGAGCCGTGGAGCATGTTGATGACGTTCAGCACGCCCCACACGAGCGAGAACCCGACGGCGATGCAGGCATAGAGCGCCCCCAGCATCAGGCCGTTCACGAGGATCTGAAGGAAGGTATCCATGGGGTGTCAGCTCGAGGGGGGCCTACTTGAAGGCCGCCAGTTTCGCCTGAGCAACCGACGCGGGAAAGAGCACCTTCACGGCCTGCCCCTGCACCTGCAGGATCGGCAGGTCGCGGGCGGCATTCATGCCGTGCTCGTCGAAGACGATCGGGCCGTAGAACGTCGTGATGCTGAGCGTCCTCAGCGCCTGGCTGATCTTGCCCGCCTCGAGCGAGCCGGCCGCCTCGATCGCCTTCTGCACCGCCACGAGGGCGGCTGCCGAGGAGGCATGGATGTAGTCGGGCTCCGACGACTCCCGCGACTTGAAGTCTTCGTAGAACATTTTCGTCGAGCCCCAGAGATCGTCTGACTCGTAGCTCGTCGTGTGATGCCACCAGGTTACGCTCGTCACGCCTTCGGCGAGCGGGCCCAGGCCTTCGATGAACTCGCGATATGCCGGCCCGGTGATCATCGTCACGATCGGCGCGGTGAGACCGAGGTCGTGCATCTGCTTGCGGGCGAGGATCAGGTCCTGCGAGTAGCCAGTGACGTAGATCCAATCGGGAGACAGGCCCTTCATTTTCGAGAGGGCGGCCGAATGGTCGATGGTGCCGCTCGAGTAGAACTCGTGGTAGACGACCTCCAGGCCGGCGGATGCCGCGCGGGTCCGCAGCGTCTCTGCCATGTCCCTCGGAAACACATCGTCTCGCCCGAGAATCGCGACCTTCTTGAGGTTTGGCTGCTCCATCATGAAGAGCGCAATCATCGCGTCCACGAGCCCCGAGTTGGGGGCGAGCGTGCCGAAGAGGTTCTTGAAGCCCTGGTCGTAGACCGATTCCGATGACGCGACCGACGCGATGACCGGAATGCCGTAGCGCTCCGCGACGCCGGCGACGATCTTGGTGTGGCCCGAGCCGAACGGTGCCGTGAGCACGTGGACCTTGTCGTCGGTGATCAGTTTCTCGGCGAGTTGCTGGGCGCGCTTGCCGTCGCTCTGGTAGTCGTAGGTCAGCAGCTCGACTTTCATCTTCTGTCCGCCGACGTCGATGCCGCCCCCGGAATTCACGCGCGCCAGCCAGAGGTCGTAGGCAAGCGCCTGCTTCTTCCCCTCGTCAGCCAGGCTGCCCGTCAGCGCCAACGGCGCGCCGATCCTGACGACATCAGTGGCCTGAGCCGTGCACGACCATGTGGTCAGTGCAAGTGATAGAGCGAGAGCAGCGTGGGTGAGGGTTCTCGTCATCTGTGTCCTTGTTGAGAGCGCACGACAGACGTCGAACGCGTGCCCACGTGCGAGTCGGGCGAATGCAGTGTGCCCATGCAAACTCGGGGCTCACTCGTACGTCGCGCGTCCTTTGGCGGACTTCTCACACGTTCCGCGCGCGTGTGCGGCTCGAGATCGCTCGCTCGATCGGTGGAGCGCACGCCGTGTCCGACAGTTCCGTCAGGGTTTTCGATCGGTGATCTACACAAATGTCCATGCCTGGAGAGAGCGGAGGTTGCGGAGCGATCGGATCACCACGGAGCAACGGAGAAACGGAGGGAGGCGTCATGCCGGTGCCGCGCCTCGCGCGGCTTGGATAGAGCGAGCCAACGCGCCACAAGCCGTCGGACAGCCGCGCACGGCTTGTGCGCGTGGCATCGCTCTATCCAGGATGGGCCGGCCCAAAGGGCCGGCCCGACACGTGCCCTTCGTGCCTTCGTGGCGATCG
>JALDXQ010000048.1:0-40870 GCA_032156805.1 Acidobacteriota bacterium | reverse complement strand
TCGAGCAGGAAGTGCCGGAGATCTACGACGGCACCGTGATGATTCGCGGCGCCGTTCGTGAGGCCGGCGATCGCGCCAAGGTCGCGGTCTACTCGCGCGAGCGGGACGTCGACCCGGTGGGCGCCTGTGTCGGGATGAAGGGCACGCGCGTTCAGGCGATCATCCGGGAGCTACGTGGCGAGAAGATCGACATCGTCGAATGGTCGGAAGATCCGGTTCAGCTCGTGACCAATGCGTTGAGCCCGGCAAAGGTGCAGCGCGTGTCGATCGTCGACGAGCGCGATCGCATCATGGAAGTGGTCGTCGAGGACAAACAGCTGTCGCTGGCAATCGGCAAGAAGGGACAGAACGTCCGGCTCGCCGCGAAGCTGACCGGCTGGCGCATCGACATCAAGAGCGAGGAGGAAAAGCGACGGGAGGTCGAGGCCGAGTTTGGCGCGCTGGGCGGCGAAGCCCTCGCGGCCGAGGAGCCCGCAAGCGAATCCGCCGCGTCCGATCAGGAGCCGACGGCGGCGATCGAGAGCGAGACCGGCGCAGAGGGCGAGGAAACGAAGGCCAGCGAGTAACGCGAATGTCATCAGTCCGGCCGAAGCCGGACACTACGGATAAGGAAGCAATTTGGCAACGGTTCGGATTTACAAGGTCGCTGAACTGCTCGGCACCACGAGCCAGGAAGTGCTGGCGCTGCTCAAGCGCGATCACGGAATCGAGCTGAAGAGCGCCTCGAGCACGATCGAGGAAGTTGTCGCGCGCTCATTCGTCGAACGTCTCGCTCGCCAGCGGAGCATCTCGCTCCCGGGCGGCGACATGTTCGCCGAGCACGCGGTTCCGGCCAAGGCCACGGCGAAGAAGGCACCGGCGCCCAAGAAGGCCGAACCGGCCAAGCCTGCGGCTCCTGTCCTTGGTCCGCCGCGCCTCGTGAAGACGGTCAAGCCGCACGCGCCCACCGAGGCCGCCGCGGCGGTCGCAGTTGCTGCACCAGCGCCAACTGCCGTCGAACACGAACCTGCTATTGAAGTACCGGTCGCCGTCGTGGCGCCGCCACCCGTTGTCGAGGTCGAACCACCGCCTCTCGTTGAAGTCGATGAAGCACCCCCAGTCGTGATAGTTCCCGAAGAGCCTCCAGTCGAAGAATTACCGGTTGTCGAAGAGACGGTCGAAGAGCCACCCGCACCTGTCGCCGCAGCCCCCGCCGCGCCGGCGCCAGCACCGCCACCGCCCGCAGGGCGGTTCGTTCCGCCGACGATTCGGCTCCGCATCGAGGAACCAGGGAGAACGCCGCAGCCGGCGCGTCCGCTCGCGCCCGCCAAGCGTCCGCAGGTGACGCAGCCGCGCATCGTGCAACCGCCGGCGCCACCGGCGGCATCAGCGAAACCGGCCACCGCACCACGGCCTCCTGCGCCCTCGCGTCCAGGTGCGGCACAGCCTCCACGACCCGCGTACACGCCGCCACGGCCCACCACACCAGGCATGCTCGGCGGGCCTCGCCCGCTTCCGTCGCAGCCGGTGCGCACGCAACAGCCGGGCACGTTCACGCGTCCGGGAGCGGCGCCGGCGCCACCGGGACAGCAGCCACGACCGCCATTTGGACAGCGGCCGCCCGGCGGTCAATTCCGTCCACCTGTCCAGCGATCTGCAGGCACTCGGCGCGAACGCCCGTCGGCACCCTCGATGCCGTCGGCGCCCGCGGCCCCGCCGCCGATCACGCGCATCATCACGCTGGCGGAAGGCATGACGGTGAAGGACCTCGCCGACAAGCTCGACGTGCGTGTGAAGGACGTCCTCGCGAAGCTGCTGATGCGTCGCATGATGATGACCATCAACAGCACCCTGGACATGGAGACCGCGAAGGACATCGCACGTGAGTTCGGTGCCGAGATCGAGATGCGGAGCTTCGAGGAGGAGCTCGTCTCGGCCGAGGGTGACGAGTCGAAACCCGAGGACATCAAGTCTCGTGCTCCGGTTGTGACCGTCATGGGTCACGTCGATCACGGCAAGACGTCACTGCTCGACGCCATACGCGAAACGAAGGTTGCCGAACGCGAAGCGGGCGGCATCACGCAGCACATCGGCGCCTACCACGTCGACGTGGGCGACGGCCGGAGCGTCGTGTTCCTCGACACCCCGGGTCACGAAGCGTTCACGCTGATGCGCGCACGCGGCGCCAAGGTCACAGACGTAGTCGTGCTGGTCGTCGCAGCCGACGACGGTGTCATGCCGCAGACGCGAGAAGCGATCGATCACGCCAAGGCGGCCAACGTTCCGATCGTCGTGGCGATCAACAAGATCGACAAGCCGGGCGCAAACCCGGACAACGTCAAGCGCGAGCTCGCGGAGCTCAACCTGGTGCCGGAAGACTGGGGCGGACAAACCGTCATGGTGCCGGTCTCGGCGAAGAAGCGGCAGAACCTCGATCAGTTGCTCGAGATGATCCTGCTCTCGACCGACATCCTCGAGTTGCGCGCCAACCCGAAGCGAAGCGCGTCGGGTGCCGTGCTGGAAGCCAAGCTCGATCGCGGTCGCGGACCGGTCGCGACAGTGCTCGTGCAGGACGGCACGCTCAACGTCGGCGACAACTTCATCGCCGGGCCGGTCGTGGGCAAGGTTCGCGCGCTCATCGACGATCGCGGGCGCCAGGTCAAGTCTGCCGGTCCCGCAACGCCGGTCGAAGTGCTCGGGCTGACCAGCCTGCCGCAGCCAGGCGATCCGTTCCAGACGGTTGCCGATGCGGCCAAGGCGCGGCAGATCGCCACCTTCCGTCAGGCGCAAGCGAAAGAGCGCGCGCTCGGCGCCAAGGGCGGCCGCCTGACACTGGAGTCGCTGAAGGAGCAGATCGCCGAGGGCGGCGTGAAAGAGCTGCCGCTCATCGTCAAGGCGGACGTCCAGGGGTCTGCCGAGGTGCTCGCCGACACGCTCACCAAGCTGTCGGACGACAAGGTCAAGATTCGCATCATCCGTTCGGGCGTTGGCGCCATCAACGAGTCGGACGTGCTGCTCGCTTCTGCCTCGAACGCGATCATCATCGGCTTCAACGTGCGGCCCGATCGCAATGCTCAGGACATGGCGGAGCGCGAGGAGATCGACATCCGCCTGCACTCGGTGATCTACAACGTCACCGAGGAGATCAAGAAGAGCATGGAGGGCTTGCTCGAGCCCACCTTCAAGGAAGTGCGCATCGGGACTGCACAGGTGCGCGAAGTCTTCCGTGTACCGAAGGTCGGGTCGATCGCCGGGTGCATGGTCACCGACGGCCGCATCACCAGGGCCGGCGAAGCGCAGGCGCGCCTGCTGCGCGACAACGTGGTCGTCTTCGAGGGCAAGATCTCGTCTCTGCGCCGGTTCAAGGACGACGTGAGCGAGGTAAAGAGCGGGTTGGAGTGCGGTATCGGGCTCCAGAACTACAACGACGTAAAGGTGGGTGACGTCATCGAGGTCTTCACGATGGAGCGCGTAGCTGTCACCGCCTAGCCGCCGAACCGCGGTAACATGCGTGTCGCCGTTCTTCACGTCGAGGTTCACATTCCCTACGCGCAGTCGCTCAAGGACAAGCGCATGGTGCTCAGACGGATCAAGGACCGCCTGCAGAAGTTCAACGTCGCGGTCGCCGAACTCGAGCATCAGGATCTCTGGCAGCGTGCGACCCTGGGTATCGTCGCCATCTCGAACACGACATTGCACGTCGAGCAGGAACTTGCAGCGGCGGCTGAGGAAATCGAACGTCTCGAACCCGGGCTGATCTCACGGTCCGAGGTCGAGTACCTCACATAATGGCTCAAGGGCACAGACCCGATCGCGTCGGCGACCAGATCCGCCAGGAGCTCAGCGATCTCCTGAGTCGCGGTGTCGTCCACGATCCGGGCATCGGTTTCATCACGCTGACCCGGGTCAAGATGTCGCCCGACCTGCAACTGGCACGGGTGTTCTACACGATGATGGGTGACGCCGCGGCGCGGCGCACGACCGCGGCCGCGTTGGAACGGGCGACGCCGTTCCTGCGCCGGAACATTGGCAGCCGGCTGCGACTTCGACGAGTGCCGGAGATCGAATTCCGGTTCGACGAATCGGTCGCGCACCAGGATCGGATCGAGCAGATCCTGCGCGACCTGCACGAAGAAGAAGCGCAGCGCGCGGCCGAGGAGGGCGGCGACGGCGCGAGCGAGGACACCAACGGGCATGACCACCACGACCGCTGACACGACGGCCTCACAGGTCGCTGCCGAGATCCGCCGGCGGCAACGATTCGTCGTGGCGTCGCACGCCCGTCCGGATGGCGACGCGATCGGTTCGTCGCTGGCCATGGCGCTGGCGCTCGAAGGCCTCGGCAAGCAGGTGCGCGTGGTCAGCAAGGACCGCGTGCCTCCCCAGATGCAGGTGTTTCCCGGCGTCAACCAGATCGACGTCGTGGATCGGGTCGACGACGCGGGTGAGGCCGTGATCATCCTCGAGTGCGGTGATGTTCAGCGCACCGGGATTGCCGGACTGGAACGCGGCTATGTGATCAACATCGATCACCACCCCGGCAACAGCCTGTACGGCGCGATGAACTGGCTCGACCTCTCTGCCGCCGCATGCGGAGAGATGGTGTTCACCCTGATCGGCGAGCTCGGGGTTCCGCTCACGCCCGAGATCGCCACCCACGTCTACATCGCGATTCTCACCGACACCGGCGCGTTCCATTACTCGAACATCACGCCGCGCACCTTCGACATCTGCCGTCAATGCGTCGAGGCCGGCGTCAATGCACCCGCCGTCGCGCGCAGCATTTTCGACAGCAACAACCTCGCGCGACTCAAGCTGTATGGCGCGGTGCTCCACCGCATGCAGCTCGATCCTTCGGGACGCATTGCAACGGTGTACGTCGACCAGCAGCTCGCGCGGGAATGCGGAGGCACGTACGAGGACACCGAAGGGTTGGTCAACCTTCCTCTCACCGTCAAGGACATCGTTGCGGTGGCGTTCTTCAAGGAGAACGGTCCTGGCGACTGGCGCATCAGCATGCGCTCGAAGGGAAACATCAACGTCAACGCCGTCGCGCGCGAGTTCGGCGGCGGCGGACACACCAACGCATCCGGCTGCTCGGCGCGCGGCGAGTTCGCCGACCTCAAGGCACTCTTCGAAGCGAAACTGTTGAAGGCGATCGAGGACGGGAAGTAGTTGGATGGCGTTCTCGTCGTCGACAAGCCGGCAGGTCTGACGTCTCATGACGTCGTCGCGGTCGCGCGACGCGCCCTGCATGAACGACGCATCGGCCATACCGGGACGCTCGATCCTCTCGCGACCGGAGTGCTGCCGCTGGCGTGCGGACGGGCCACGCGACTGGTCCGCTTCTTCGTCTCCTCGGACAAGGACTACTCAGCCACCGTCCGGTTTGGTGTGACGACGGACTCGTACGACGTCACCGGCGTCGAGACTACGCGTTCGGAAAACGTCCCGACCCGCGACGCCGTGGAGGCGGCCCTGACGTCGCTGCGCGGCGAATACCTGCAGATGCCCCCGGCGTTTTCGGCGAAGAAGGTCGGCGGCGAGCGTGCCTACGTGCGCGCGCGACGGGACGAACAGGTCACGCTGACGGCCGTGCCGGTCCGGGTCGCACGGGCAGAGCTCCTTGAGTTTGGCGGCATCTCGGCCCGCATCGCGATCAGCTGCTCCGCCGGGTTCTACGTCCGCAGCTTCGCTCATGCCCTGGGCGAGCTCGTCGGCACAGGCGCGTGCCTCGAATCGCTGCGGCGTACTCGCAGCGGCGAGTTTGTGCTCGACCAGGCCGTCGACCTCGAACAGGTCCGGCAATCGAGCACCACGCTCAAGGAACGGTGGATTCCTCTCGAACGCCTGCTGCCGCGCCTGCCGTCAGTCCGCCTCGGCCCCGAAGGGCGCAAGCGCGTTGCCCACGGGCAAATGCTCGGCACGCCGCACGTGCTCGGAAGCAGCGAGGCCGTCCGGCGGGGCCCCGAGGTGTGGATTCGGTTAATCGACGAAGAGGGGCAGCTGGTGGCGCTCGGCACGCCGGACTCGACCGGTGAGTTTTTGCACCCGGCCGTCGTTCTGATTTAAAATGAACTGTTTAAGGGACCAGGAATACTCGGAACCATACGGCGGTTCGGTGGACCAGGGTGCAGGAAGCCTCGGGTTGTGTCTGGACCGTGCGTGAAGGAGCCACCAGTGGCGTTGAGCAGGGACCGTAAGAGCGGCATCATCGGGACATACAAGACACACGACGGTGACACGGGGTCACCCGAAGTCCAAGTCGCGCTCCTCAGTGAGCGCATCAACTACCTCACCGAGCATTTCAAGGTCCACGCGAAGGATCATCACTCCCGCCGGGGGCTGCTGAAGCTGGTCGGCCAGCGTCGACGGCTGCTCGACTATCTCAAGAGCAAAGATTCCGAGCGCTACGCCGACCTCATCAAACGTCTCGGCATCCGCAAGTAGAACCTGAGTCACATGCACAACGTCAATTTGCAGAGGTGCGAGATCCAAGTCGGATCTCGCACGTTATCCCTCGAAACCGGCAAGCTCGCGAAGCAGGCCCATGGCTCGGTGATCGTCCGTTCAGGCGACACCATGGTGCTGGTCGCCGCATCGCGTGCCGCAAGCCCCCGCGACGTCGACTTTCTTCCGCTGACGGTCGATTACCGCGAGTACGCGTACGCCTCGGGACGCATCCCGGGCGGCTTCTTCAAACGTGAGGGCAAGGCCGCGGAGAAGGAGATCCTGACGAGCCGGCTGATCGATCGTCCGATCAGACCGCTCTTCCCTTCCGGCTGGCGCTACGAAACCCAGATCATCGCGCTCCTCATGTCTGCGGACACGGAGAACGATGCTGATGTCCTGGCAATCACCGGGGCCTCCGCCGCGCTGGCGATTTCAGAGATCCCCTTCGAAAAGACCGTTGCGGGCGTGCGCGTCGGCATGGTCAACAACGAGTACGTCATCAACCCGACATACTCCGAGCGCAAGCAGAGCACGCTCGATCTCGTGGTCGCCGGTACGCGCGACGGGATCGTCATGGTCGAAGCCGGCGCCAGCGAGGTGTCGGAATCACAGGTGGTAGGAGCGCTCGAGGCTGCCCACGCCGCGATCAAGAAGATTGTCGCCGGTATCGAAGAGTTGAAAAAGGCCGCCGGCAAGAAGAAGGTCGCGGTTGCAGCAAAGGAAATCGCGCCTGACTTCTATCAGCAGGTCGAGAAGAAGGCGCTCGGTCCGCTGACCGAGGCGATGCGCATCAAGCAGAAGCTCGAGAGCTACGGTCAGGTCGACGCCGTGCTCGACGACCTGCTCGCGTCATTGCCCGAAGGTGAGGAGCAGCAAAGGAAAGACGCTGAGCACATCTTCCACGAGCTGCAGGAAAAAGCAATGCGGGATGAGGCGCTCGAACGCGGTGTGCGCCTCGACGGACGCAAGTTCGACGAGATTCGTCCGATCTGGACGGAGACCGGCGCCCTTCCGCGCGTGCACGGCTCTGTGGTCTTCACGCGTGGCGAAACCCAGGCGCTCGTCAGCTGCACACTCGGCACCGCCGACGATCAGCAGAAGATCGAACACGTCACCGGGGAGCAGTACAAGCGTTTCATGCTCCACTACAACTTCCCGCCGTTCTCCGTCGGCGAGACCGGTCCCCAGCGCGGACCGGGCCGTCGAGAGATCGGACACGGTGCACTCGCCGAGCGCGCGCTCGCACCGGTCGTTCCCGCTGAAGAGAAGTTTGCCTACACCATCCGCCTCGTCTCCGACATCCTCGAATCCAACGGATCCTCGTCGATGGCGTCGGTCTGCGGTGGCTCGATGGCGATGATGGATGCGGGCGTGCCGATTACCTCGGCCGTCGCCGGTATCGCGATGGGCCTCATCATGGACGAGAAGACCGGCAAGTACGCCGTGCTCTCGGACATCGCTGGCGCCGAAGACCACTACGGCGACATGGACTTCAAGGTCGCCGGCACGGCGCGCGGCATTACCGCGCTGCAGATGGACATCAAGGTCACCGGCATCACGTCGGAGATCATGGCCAAGGCGCTCGAGCAGGCCAGGGCCGGCCGCATGCACATCCTGGGCGAGATGGCCAAGACGCTGCAGGCGACACGCGGCAACATGTCGATGTTCGCGCCGCGCATCATCACGATCAAGATTCCGGTCGACAAGATTCGCGACGTCATCGGCCCCGGCGGCAAGATGATCCGCAGCATCATCGAGCGTACCGGCGTGAAGATCGATGTCGAAGACAACGGTCAGGTCAACGTCGCATCCGCAGATGGCGAATCGGCAGCCAAGGCGATTGGGATCATCCAGGAGTTGACCGCCACCCCTGAGCTCAACAAGACCTACATGGGCAAGGTTCAGCGGATCACCGACTTCGGCGCCTTCGTCGAGATCATGGCCGGCACCGATGGCTTGCTCCACGTCTCGGAGATTGCGAATCACCGCGTCAAGGATGTGCGGGACGAACTCAAGGAGGGTCAGCAGATCCTCGTGAAGGTCATCAACATCGATCCCACCGGAAAGATCCGGCTCAGCCGCAAAGCTCTTCTGCAGGAAGAGGCGCAAAAGAGCGGGACGCCAGCCCCCGCGGCCAAAGAGTAGGCCTCTGCACGGTCCGGTTACTGGCCGGACACTACGGCAGGCAAGACGAACCGGGATTCCGTCCCGGTCGTCTAAAATGCCTAGATGAAGCTGAAGAGTCGAACGTCCAGCCTTTTGGTCGTGGGCGTGGTGAGTCTGCTCTCACCGGCCCCGCTTCTACCAGTCGCTCAAGGCCAGGAACAGGCGCCGAACAAGCGTGAAATTACGCTGACAGCCCGCAACTACCGGTTTGCACCCAATCGTATCGAGGTCGCCCAGGACGACCTCGTGAAGCTGACGGTGCACAGCGAAGACGTCGCATACAGCCTGACAATCGACGAGTACCGTGTCTCCCGGCGCGTCCCGGCCGGCGGCTCGACCACGCTCCAATTCCGCGCCGACCGGGCCGGTACGTTTACCTTCTATTCCAACCTGACCAACGACGCGCGGCATGGCCAGATGAAGGGCGAACTCATCGTCCGCGGACGGTAGGTGCGTCTCTGGGCTTTAGGCTCTGGGCTCAGGGCTACGGAATTCAGACGCTTGCGCTCGTGGCTCCAGAGTCGAACCCAGAACCGAGGGCCGAGAGCCTGACGCCCAGCTCTTCGCAGCGTCGATCCTCGCGGCCGAGGATGGATGCGTATGGAAGAGCAGCTCCACGAATCGGGACGGCCGCTCCTCAGCCAGATTGCTCGCGGCCAACCGCTTCATCGCGCTGATGAAAGCCGCTGGATTCCTCGTTGTCTCGAGCGCGTAGCGATCGGCGCGACGCTCGTGCGCACGCGAGAGCGCATTCGCCAGCGGCTGGAGCGCGATCGAGACCGCGCCGGCCGTCAGCACGAGGAGCGGGAAGCCGGCGACATCACCCTTCCCATCCAGCCCGAACGGCACCGCGAATGCGGTAAGCGCCCGGTCCGCGACGTAACACGCACAGGTGAGGACCGCGGCCTCGAGCACCAGCGCCGACCAGATGTCTCCGTAGACGTGGTGCGCGAGCTCATGCGCAAACACCGCTTCGATCTCTTCGTCGGAATGACCCGCGAGCAACGTGTCGGACACCAGTATGCGTCGCGTGCGTCCGATCCCGACCAGCGCGGCATTCGCTTTCGTCGTGCGATCCCCGAGGCGCCATTGGTAGGCGCCGCCCAGTGCGGGCGCCCCAGCTTTCTCGGCCAGCGCCAGCAAACGCGCGCTCAACGCGTCGCGTTCCATCGGGCGGATGTCATAGAACAGCGGCAGCAGAACGACCGGTGCAAGCCGCGCCAGCATGACGAGCGCCGCGACAAACACAATCGATGAGAACAACCACCATCGATCCGGGCTCAGCCGCAACAGCCACGCGACGATGATACCGGCACAGATGAGGACCGCAAGTGTGATCGCTGCCGCCTTGATGTGATCGCCGAGCCATCGTGCCGCCGATTCACGCGATAGCCCATACCGTCGCTCGAGAATCACGCCGCTATAGAACGCAAACGGCAGGTGGATCAGCTCGGACACAATCGCCACCACGAGCACGTATATGACGACGACCGGAACGAGATACTCGCCGACAGCTGATTCGGCCGCCGCTCGAATCGCGATTGAAGCGTCACTCCAGATGAGGCCAAGCAGCAGGACGACCTGCGCCGCCGTGTCGACGAGTGACGCGCGCCGACGCAGCCGATGGTATCTCGCTGATTTGTCTTCGTTGGCCAATGCGCTGGTCTACCTGCGAGCCATCATCGCAGCGGTATCAGGAGCCTGGCGTTCCGCGCGATTGCACACGGACACCGCCGTTGGTGGTCTGCGCGACGAGGCGTGGCCCTCCACTCCCGAGCCGGCCCGCAACGCGTTGGCGGCTTCGCTCATCTCCAGTCAGAGGGAATCCGTCCTGCACCGAGACTCCGCCATTGACGACGGTTGCTTCGAGGTCGGCGTTGACGCCGGGGGCAACAGTGAGACGAATACCGCCGTTGACGGTCACCATTCGGGTATCGCCGGTCACTTCCGTCAGGTCCATTTGAATGCCGCCGTTCACCGTCGACGCTTCGATGGCGCCGGTCAGGCCGCGCCCGGTAATGCCTCCGTTGGTCGTCGCGGCCTCGAGACGTGAGACCTGGACGTTTTCCAGTGTCACTTCTCCGTTTTGCGTCTTGAAGAACAGGTTCAGGCCGGCCGGGACGCGCACGTCGTACTTGATCGACATTCTCGGCCCGCGGAAGCCCCGCCCCTCACGATCTTCCGGGACCTGGATGCTCACGCGATCGGGAGCCACTTCCTCGCGCATCTCCGTCTTCCGCAGCAATTCGCGGGAGGCTTCCTCGCTGCTGGCCCTGACCTCGCGGACGGCGCGGACTTCGACCATGGTCCCCGTCGCGGGTAACGCATGGATCTGGCCGTTGACGTTGATGATCTCCAGGCGGCCGCCCGGCTTGATCTCGTACGTGCGGACCCATTCGTCGGTTGCCCTGGTACCGGCGAAATCGACTGACAGGCCGCCCTCTTCGCCGACCTTGACGTCGCACCCCAGGGACACCAACGCCAGCCACAGGACTGCGGCTCCGGCCCTGGCCCACCCACCTTGCCTGCTCATAGCGTCGAATCTCCCCGAACTCTACTACGTCCGGGGCGCTCGGATCGTTCGCCCCTCGACGCTGCTCGGGGCGACCCTGAGCGTGTCGAAAGGTCGGGATACCCCTAATTCAACTGAACCGAGATCAATTTCGACACACCCGGCTCTTCCATCGTCACACCGTACAGCCGGTTCGCAATCTCCATGGTCTGACGGTTGTGGGTGATCAGGATGAACTGGGTGCGGTCCAGCATGCCGCGCAGCATCTCGACGAATCGATGCACGTTCGCATCGTCGAGCGGCGCGTCGATCTCGTCGAGGAGACAGAAGGGGCTCGGCTTGTACTTGAAGATCGCAAACATCAGCGCGATGGCCGTCAGCGCCTTCTCGCCGCCCGAGAGGAGTTGAACGCTCTGCAGGCGCTTGCCAGGGGGCGAGGCGACGATATCGATGCCGCTCTCGAGCGGATCGTTCTCGTCGAGCAGCGAAAGGCCGGCGCGGCCGCCGCCGAACAGCGTGCCGAAGGTCACCTGGAAGTTGGCTTGAATCGCGGCAAACGCTTCGGTGAACCTGGCCTTGGTCGTCTCGTCGATGCGCGCGATCGCTTCCGATGTCTGTGCAATCGAGTCCACGAGGTCGCGACGCTGGGTCGTGAGGAACACGTGCCGTCCCTCGAGCTCGTCGAACTGCTCGATGGCCATCATGTTCACCGGTCCAAGCCGATCGATTTTCGCCTTCAGCCTGGTAATCGCCTCTTCGGCCGTCATGGTGGTCGGCGCGTCGGCCGCAGGTTCGGTCGTGGTCGCCTGAGCCTCGCCCGCGGCGGCAATCACACTCTCATCATCTGCTTCAGGGTCCGGCTCTTCGGCGGAAATCGCTGCAGCATCCGGCGTCGCCTGGCCGCTCTGCTCCATCTCCTCGACCTGTGCCAGCACCTCGTCCAGCGTGTTCTGCACCGCATCGACACAGGCCTGTGCGAGGTGCGTCAAGTCGCTCTCAGCGGTTGCACGGGCGACCTCGAGGTCACTGGCTTCGACACGGATCTCCTCGAGGGAGCGGCGTGACTGACGGATCGCAACGTCCTGCTCGTCGACCTTCGATCGCAGCACGGCCGCTGCGTCGTCGGCCTCGCGCAACGTCCCACGCATCGATTCGAGGGCAAGCACGTCCTCGTCGAGGGCGCGCTCGCTCGACGCAATCGCGGCGATGAGAGCCTCGCGCCGGCCATGCGTCTGCTGCAACTCCGCGATCCTCGTCGCGATGCGAATCTCCAGCTCGCGCCCACCTTCCTCGAGCCTGAGCACCTCGGCGCCAATTGCCGATGCGCGCTCGACCAGTGCCGCATGCGTCGCACGGGCTTCTCCCGCACGCGTCGCGAGCGCGCTTGCAGTTTCGCGCGCGGCAGCAAGCCGACGCTGCGCCTCGCCGAGATCGACCTCGATCAGGCGCTGCTCCTCGGCGAGCTTGGCGATCGACACCTCCGCTTCGGCCCGGCGGGACTCGAGGGCTGACCTCTCCTCTTCGGCCCGGCGCCGCTCCATGGCCACGACGTCTGCCTTCCTGGCAAGGCGCAGGGTATCTTCGTTCGTGCGCGCGAGTTGAGCGTCGTGGCCGACCAGCGCCTTCTCCTCGTCGTGCTCTTCTTCCTGCAGGCTGGCGATCGTGCTCGTTGCTTCCACGATGTGAGCATCGAGCCGCGCGACCTCTTCGGCCAACCGAATCACCGTGAGACGGTCACGCTCGACCCTCTCGCGAAGCTCCTTGATTTCCCGGCGCGTCGCCAGGATGCCGCGCGACTCGACTCTTGCGCCGCCGGCCACCAGATGCGGACCTCGCAGCACATCACCTTCGACCGTGGCAATCGGCGCAACCGTTTCGTGTGAAAACGCAACGGCCTGCTCGAAACTCTCGGCCACATAGGCCTCGGGGATGACCTTCAAGATCGTCGCGGCGTGTGGACCGTTCACGCGCAGGACATCCGACACGGATACGATCCCAGGCACGCGAAGAACATCGCGCGCGTGGTACCCATTCGAGCCCGGCTCGACGACAACGAACCCGCAGCGCCCGGCATCCTGTTGCCGCACGAGTGACAGTCCTGCAGCGGCCTGCTCGTGGCGCTCGACGATGACGTGCTGCAGCAGATCGCCAAGACACGCCTCGACCGCGCGCTCGTAGCGGCTGTCGACCTCGAGGTAATCAGCAACCGCACCCTGCTGCCCGACGTGGCCGTTGGCCTGGATCAGCACCATCCGGGCGGCGTCACCGAAGTCGGCGCGGCTGGCCGCCAGTTCCTCGAGCGATGCCAGACGCCCTTCGACCGCGGCCAGTTCCTGTTCCCGCGTGCGCAGATCTCTTGTCCGCTCTTCGTGCTCGCTGCGCGACATGGCCAGCTGCGTGCGCCGATCTGACAGTGCCCGCGTGATCCGTTCGAGCTGCGCCTGTGACTGTGTTCGCGCTTCGGCGGCGGACGCCCGCTCGGCATCGACCTTCTCGCCTTCGCGCCGGACATCGTCCTGCTCGACGTCGAGCCGTGAGAGCTGCTCACCCACGCGCTCGTGCTGCGTGGCGGTGTGCTCCATCACGTGGCGCACGGTCATCGTCGCGTTCGAGGATCGGAACAGCTCACTGCGAATCTCCTCGACGCGAGCCTCGAATCCTTCGATTTGTGACTGGGCTTGCGCGTGCTCCTCGCTGGCGGTTGCCATGACTGCGCCGGCCTCGTCGCGCGTTCGCTCGACTTCGATGGCCGCTTCACGGCGCGACGCGAGCGCCACACGCCCCGGTTCTCGACGCCCCTCGAGTTCCTGGATCTCGCCCGCGATCTCGGTTCCTCTGCCGTCAAGTGTCTCGACCTGTTGACGATTGAATTCCTGCTGCTGCTGCCGCAGGTTGATATCGAGCTCTCGCGCGTGGGCATCCTCGCGAATCTTCGCGGAGCGAGCTTCGGCCTCGACCTGTTCGATGCGCAGACGCGCCAGGTCAGCTTCCACTTCGGTGAGATGAGCGAGCGCAGCTGTCTCGCGCTCTCTGGCAACCGTCAGCCGGCCACGGGCTGATTCGATCGAACCGGCCAGGTCCCTGTATCGTCGGGCGAACAGGACCTTCTCCCACCGGCGGTATTCCTCGCGCAGACGCCCGTAGCGCCGGGCCTTGGCGGCCTGCCGCTTCAACGCTCCGCGCTGCTTCTCGACCTCGAAGACGATGTCATCGATCCGCACGAGGTTCTGCTGCGCGGCTTCGAGCTTCAACTCGGCGGCGCGGCGACGCGACCGGTACTTCGTGATTCCGGCGGCCTCCTCGATCAGCTGACGACGGTCAGCAGGCCGCGAGCTGAGGATCATGCCGATCTTGCCCTGCTCGATGATCGAATAGGCCTTGGCGCCTAGGCCGGTATCCATCAGGAGCTCGTGCACGTCGCGCAGGCGGCACACGGCGCCATCGATCAGATACTCGCTCTCACCGGAGCGATACAGCCGTCTCGTGACCTCGACGTCACGGGTGAACGCGTCTGCCATCGCCTGTATGGCCGCGTGACCGTTCCCGTTTCCGTTAGTTCCCTCAGGGCCGTGATCGCCCCGACCGGTTGGATGGAATTCTTCGAGCGGCGCGCTTTCTACCGACGGCCTGGCCGGAGGCATGGGGAGGCCGCCCAGACGCAGCCGGACCTCGGCGGCCGCGCCCGGCTTACGGGCGTCACTGCCGTTGAAGATCACGTCCTCCATCTTGTCGCCGCGGAGACTCTTGGCGCTTTGTTCGCCCAGGACCCAGGTAATGGCGTCGGCCACGTTGCTCTTGCCGCACCCATTCGGGCCCACAATGGCCGTCACGCCCTGATCGAAGGCAAGCTCCGACCGATCGGAAAATGACTTGAAACCCGAGATTTCGAGACGCTCGAGACGCATTACTGCCCCTTGCTTACGTTGACGTCACTAAGCCTGCCGACGTGCTGGGAAGGCAGACGGCGGGCGGCTGGATGTGAAGCGAGCCGAACGGGTGGGAGTCTAACAGGGCCTAGTTATTGTGGCAAGACCTAAGTCCTACCACAATATTTTGGGCTAGGCGACCAATCATCAGGAAAGAACCCTTACCTCGAAGCCCGCCGGCCACCTTGCTGCCGGCTCGAGTTGAGCAGCTGCTGCGCTTCGGGGAACAGTCCCAGCGCGAACTGCAACTGCGGATCGTGCCTCGCGAGATTCTTGTAGGCCGCAGCCATGCCGAACAGGTCGACGTCGATCTCGCGATGAATCATCGCCTTGATGAACGGCAGGTCGGTTTCCCAGCCCTTCTCGTCGAACGGCACCGGCGACTTCTGCACGAGCTGCTTGAACTCGTTCAGCATCTCGTCGGTGACCTCGAAGTCCGCGGTCAACTCGCGGACCTGCCCGCCGCGGCGCGCGACGCGCGTATCGCCCTGCCTGGTGAACTGCTGCGCGTAGGTGTCGAACATGTTGCGCGCCGCGATGGTGCGACCGAACCGCGTGGGGTTGAAGCCGTCGACCGGTCCATCGAAACGGCGATCGGGTTCGATGCCGCCACCGCTGTACACCTTGCGTCCGGCGTCGGTGTATTTGAGGTCGTTGTCCTTGTGAACCTTGTTGCCGTCCTGCTCACGCCACGCGTAGGTCAGGTACTCGTCGAAACCGACATCCCATGGACGCTGAATCAGGCGGCCGCTCGGTGTGTAGTAGCGAGCCGTCGTAATCGCGGCGCCTGCACCCTCGGCCACGCGATAGACCGACTGCACGAGCGCTTTCCCGAACGTGGTCTCACCAACGATGAGCGAGCGATCGTGATCCTGCAGTGCTCCCGACACGATTTCCGATGCGCTGGCGCTGCTGCGATTGACCAGCGTGATCATCGGCACTTTCAGGTAGTCGCTTTGCTCGGTTGCACGGTAGTCCTGATCGGAGTTCGGCACACGCCCGCGCGTATATACGATCAGGTCGCCCTTGGGCAGGAACCTGTTGGAAACGCGAATCGCCTGATCGAGCGCACCCCCGGGATTTCCGCGCAGGTCGAGCACGAGCTTCGTCATGCCCTGCTTCGTGAGGCCCTCGAGCGAGCGGCCCAGTTCCTGATCAGTGTTCTCACCAAAGTCCTGCAGCTTGACATAGCCAGTCGATGCGTCGAGCATCACGGCCGCCGGCACGGTCGGGATGTGGACCTCGTCGCGCATCACGGCGAGATCGATCAATCCGTCGTATCCGGTACGCCGAATCGAGATATTCACTGAAGACTGCTTGGGTCCTCGCAGGCGGCTGACGGCCTGCTCACTCGTCCAGCCCTTCGCATCTTCCCCTTCGATCTTCGCGAACACGTCACCGCGGCGAAGACCCTTCTGATGGGCAGGAGATCCCTCGAAGACGTTGAAGATCGTGACGTCGCCATCGATCACGTTGATGGTGATGCCGAGCCCGTAATAGCGCCCTTCCTGGCGTTCGCGCATCTGGGCGAAGCTGCGCGGGTCCATGAAGCTCGAATGCGGATCGAGTGTCTGCAGCAGCCCTGTGATGGCGCTGTAGACGAGCCGGTCCGATTCGTACTCCCCGACGTAGTTCTCCTCGATCGCCCCGAGGGCGGACGTGAAGACCTTGTATTGATCGGGAATCTGGTCCTGGGCGACCAGCGAACTCCGGCCCCAGAAGCCGCCAGCTACCGCACAGAAGATGATGACGAGCCCACCGAACGTCAAAAAACGAGAGCCGCGTATCACAGGCATATAACAAGCAATGTACACCCTCGCCCGGACCCCGTCCAGAGCGGATTTCCGTCGTTCTGTGAGGCACTTGCGGGCCGCTATAATCATACTGAGGCACGTGCAGGCCGCTATAATCCCGTGAAGCGCTTCACGGGCGCCCGGAAGAAGAAGGGCGGCGGGGGAAGGTCCCCATCCTCCCTCACCCGAGAGCGGGTGTATTCTGGGGAATCAGTGCCGGCCCGAACGAACCGGCTGGAGTACGCCTTATGTTTGGTTCCATTGGAATGCCAGAGCTGGTCATCATCCTGGTGATCGCTCTCGTGATCTTCGGGCCCCGCAAGCTGCCGGAGCTTGGCCGTTCGCTCGGCAAAAGCCTCGGTGAGTTCAAGCGGGCGTCCAACGAGCTTCGCAACACGCTGGAAGAAGAAGTCCGGGTTGAAGAGCAGAAAGACCAGCGCGCCAAGCTGCAGGCCGAGCAGGCCTCGGCGGTCGCGGCTGCCCAGCCGATCACTCCCGGGTCGTCCGACGAGCCGGTGACGACAGAATCTTCTGAACCGACGGTCAGCCGCACGAACACCGGCACTTCCGCGTAGATCTGCTGATGGCGCTCGTGCCGTTTCCGAAGAAGTCGACGTCGTCGGCTCCCGACGACGACTCTGACTGGGAGGATGAGGAACTCGAATCCGAATCTGAAAAGGGGAAGATGTCCTTCCTCGACCATCTGGACGAATTGCGACGACGCATCGTCTGGTCGCTCGTCGCGCTCTTCCTCGGGTTCGTCATCTGCATCGCCTTCCTCCAGTCGCACGAGTTCCGCGCCTTCGGCTGGGTCGTCACCACACCGGGAATCTTCGAGTTCATCATGGGGCCCATGCGCGAAGCACTGGGCCCCGACACACGACTCCAGTTCATCGAACCGACCGAGCCGCTCATGCTTCAGCTGAAGATGGCGGCGCTCGCCGGGGTGGTGCTGTCCTCGCCCATCATCATGTGGCAGGTGTGGATGTTCGTCGCGCCAGGCCTGTACGCGAACGAGAAGAGGCTGGCTATCCCCTTCGTGGCACTCTCCTCGGCCGGATTCATCGGCGGCACGGCGTTCGCCCATTACGTGGTCTTCACCACCGTCTTCAGCTTCTTTGCCGGCTTCACCAACGAGATCACTGAGTACGTTCCGCAGGCTTCGCTGGCGTTCGCCTTCTACGTGAAGCTGTTGCTGGTCTTCGGGCTGGTCTTTCAGATGCCGACGGTCGTGCTCGTCCTCGCCCGACTAGGTCTCGTGACAGCGGGCTTCCTGTGGCGGAATATCAAATACGCGGTCCTGATCATGTTCATCATCGGCGCTGTGCTGTCGCCTGGCACCGATCCGATCGGACAGGCGCTGCTCGCCGGTCCAATGGTCGGGCTCTACATCATCAGCATCGGGCTGGCGTGGCTTTTCGGCAAGAAGCGGAAGAAGGTACCCGAAGAAGCGTAATTGCGGCGGTCGTACGACGTGGTCCGAACGATCTCACGCGCCAATGAAGTGGATCGGCTGATCGCCGACCTCGAGTCATCCGATACTGTTCGTCGCGACGCGTCCGTCGCGCGTCTCCGGGTGCTGGGCGCTCGCGCTCTGCCCCGCCTCTCGACGTTCATCGCCACCCATACCGACGGGAGTGCGCGTGCCCACGCACTCAGCGCCCTCGACGGCGTCGACGATCCCCGCGTCATCGAAGTTGGGGTCAAGGCGTTGGACGCTTCCGACGCTGAGACCGTGATCGCCGCGCTCGGAGTACTTCGAAGCTGGGTGGCGCACGAAACCGGCACGCGTCTTCTCGAAGCCATCACCGCCATCGCTGTCGACCGCGGCCGCGACGCCCGGATCCGCGTGGCTGCGCTCGAGGCGCTCTCGGATCTGCCGGATGATCTCGTGCGACCGATCCGCGAGCAGGCGCCACCGCCCGAAGCCGGAGGTCCGCCGCTCGACAATCCAGTGGCCGCTCTCGGCTGGATCGAAGCGCACGGCGAGAAGGCCACACTGGCCACGCTGCACGACGCGATCACGACGTTCCGGGACTCAGAGGGGCGAGCGGACACGAACCGGGAACGCGAGGAGTGGCGCAAGGCACGCGGAGCCGCGCACAGAACGCTGGCGGGCCGCGGCAGCCGACTGGCTCTGTACGACGCGCGCGAGACCTTCAGCGCCGCACAGGCGGCACTGCCACCGGGATTCCTCGATGCACTCGAGCGCGTGGGCGATGCCAGTTGCCTCGAACCACTCGCGCGCGCGTGGTCTGCATCAGGCGACGCGCGCTGGCGACAGCAACTCTCCGGCGTCGCGCGTCAGATCCTTGTTCGTTCAAAGCTTGGCAGCCGGAACGCCGTCGTGAAAGGCGTCCGTGCCAACTGGGTGGGGTTTATCTAGTATCGGCTCTCGGCTCTGCTCCGGGCCTCTGGTTCTATTTGTCAACCCGCAGCGATCGCGTCGCGAAGGGTTTGCCGTCGACCTCGATCTCAACGGAGTACTCCCCCGGTGGAAACCCACTCGAGTTCTGAATGTGGAACTCCGTTGCGGCATGATCGCGGTAGCTCACGTCTCGGGATTCCTCGCTCACCAGCCGACCGGAGTAGCGCCAGCGGGCGGTGATCGTTCCAGCCCCCGGGCCGTCAGTGAGCACCGACACGAACATCGTGTCGTCCGGTTTGAACCGCGTCGTGTGATTCCCGACGCTCTTATCCGAATTGAGCGAGCGTCCCGTCTGAATCGTCGTGACCCGCAGCGGACCGCTGGGCCGACAGGCTGCAGCAGTCAGCACGGACGCCACCAGCGCGATCACCAGCCCGACCTGTGTCCACCGCCCGCGTGTTCTTCGCACCGCACTTCCCAACCTGCTACCCACCTTCGCTGTGAACGCCCGCCTTAGTAGGCTTTCGCGAACCACGCGTGTACAGTTGCGTCGCCGTTGCATTTGAGGCACTTCTTGCCCGTCGCTGCCTTGCCCACAAACGGAATGTTCCGAATCGTCGCCTGCGTCTCGGCCTTGATTTCCGCTTCACACCGTGCCGATCCACACCATGGTGACACGACAAATCCCGGACGCCCGTCCAGAATCTGCTTGAATTCGTCATACGAGTCGGTATGCGTGGTGTGTTCGTCACGGAACGCGACGGCACGATCGAAGAGCGCCGTCTGAATCGTGTCGAGCATGCCGACGATGTGCGTGGCGAGCCCGTCCATGGGCGCCGGCGACTTCTCGCGCGTGTCGCGGCGCGCGAGCATCACCTGCGACTTCTCGATATCCTTCGGACCGATTTCAAGCCGCAGCGGCACACCACGCAGTTCCCACTCGTTGTATTTCCAACCCGGTGTCTGCGTGTCTCTGTCATCGAGCATGACGCGAACGCCGCGTGCCACCAGCTCATCGCGAATCGCCTGCGCCTTCGGCAGCACGGTCTCGCGCCAGTTGCCTCTCGGAATCGGCACGATGACGACCTGGTACGGAGCGATTCGTGGCGGCAGGATCAACCCGCCATCGTCGCCATGAGTCATGATCACGGCGCCGATCATGCGGGTCGAAACTCCCCACGAGGTGCCGTAGACGTACTGCACCGACTTGTCTCGTGCCTGGAACTTGATATCGAACACCTTCGCGAAGTTCTGACCGAGATTGTGTGAGGTGCCTGCCTGGAGTGCGCGCCCGTCACGCATCAAGGCTTCGATGGAGTACGTCCGTTCGGCGCCGGCGAACTTCTCACTGTCCGTCTTCTGGCCATCCACGACAGGCATGGCCAGTTCGGTCTCTGCGAAATCCTTGTAGACGCCCAGCATCTTCTGGGTTTCGGCCTCGGCTTCCTCGGCGGTTTCGTGTGCCGTGTGCCCTTCCTGCCACAGGAATTCAGTCGTGCGCAGGAACAGGCGCGTCACCTTCTCCCATCGCACCACGTTGGCCCACTGGTTGATCAGGATCGGCAGATCGCGCCACGACTGCACCCACTTGGCGTACATGGTGCCGATGATCGTTTCCGAGGTCGGACGGACGACGAGCCTTTCCTCGAGCGGCTCGGTCCCACCCTGCGTGACCCACGCGACCTGCGGCGCGAACCCCTCGACGTGCTCGGTCTCCTTCATCAGGAGGCTCTCGGGAATGAACAGCGGAAAGTAGGCGTTGACGTGGCCGGTGGCCTTGAAGCGACGGTCGAGCCCCTGCTGCATCAGTTCCCAGATGGCGTAGCCATAGGGACGAATCACCATGCAGCCTTTGACCGGCGAATAGTCTGCGAGCTCCGCGCGGCGGACGACGTCGATATACCAACGGCCGAAGTCCTGCGACTGCGGCGTGATCTCGCTGGGAAGATCCGGAATTTCGGTCTCTTTGGACATTATGACTATGGCGTCTCTGGGCTCTGGGCTTTTGACTCTCGCCGCGGGCTTTGGCGAGCGCCTAGAGCCGAGAGCCAATGACATCCGCGATGTGCTCCTGCCAGTGTATATCGTCACGCTGGGGGAAGTCCGTCCGGAAGTGTCCGCCACGGCTCTCCTCGCGCCTGAGCGCCGCCCTTGCGATCAGCAGGCTGACCGTGACGAGACTCGACACGCGACGATACTCGCGATCGGAAGTCGCCGGCGAACGCCTGCGAGCAAGGTGCGCCCACCAGCCCGTCAACTGGCTCACGAGACGCTCGAGCGTCTCGCGCGAACGCAAGAGCCCGGCGTGACGCCACATCAGGTCACCGACGACCTGCGCAGTGGGTGCGTCGTCGGCGCAATGAGTCGCCGGCGATATCGGCTCCACCGAGACCGCAAACCCGCTCGCGGGACTGAGCGGGCGCAGCATTGCGTCCGCGGCGCGCGCCCCGAAGACCAGCCCCTCGAGCAGCGAATTGCTGGCCAGGCGATTCGCTCCGTGAACGCCCGTGCATGCGACTTCGCCCGCGGCAAAGAGGCCCGCGATCGACGTGCGTCCATCGAGGTCCGTCTCGACACCGCCCATGACGTAGTGCGCCGCAGGGCTCACGGGAATCCGGTCCGTGGCCAGGTCGAGCCCGGCGCGACGGCACACGGCGGTGATCGCCGGGAACCGGCCACGGATGTAGTCGTGATCGAGATGAGCCATCGACAGGAACACCGGTGCGTTCGTGCGCTCGACCTCGCGCACGATCGCTCGCGCCACCAGATCACGCGATGCCAGGTCGCCGGCAGGCTCGTAGCGGTGAACGAACCGTTCGCCGGAGGCATTCACCAGCCAGGCACCTTCCCCGCGCAACGCCTCGGACAGCAGGAATCTGGGGGCGCCCTGCACGCTGAGCGCAGTGGGATGAAACTGAATGAATTCCAGATCGGTGACCCTGGCTCCGGCCTCGAACGCCATCGCGATGCCGTCGCCGGTGGCAATCCCGGGGTTTGTCGTTTCGCGAAACACCTGTCCGGCACCCCCCGTTGCGATCAACGTCCGCGAGGTCTCGGCTTCCTGCAAGTGCCCACTCTGGTCGACGAACGACGCGCCGCGGCACTCCCCGTTCCGCGTCAGGAGCGACAGTGCCAGGCCGTCCTCGAACACGCGCACCCGTGGATGAGATTGCACCTTCTGCCACAAGACGCGCCCGATCTCACGACCAGGCGTGTCGCGCGCATGGAGCACGCGACGAACGGTGTGTGCGGCTTCACGGCCCAGCGCGGGGTTTCCACTGTCGTCCCGGTCGAAGGCTACGCCCCACTCGATCAGCTCGCGCACATACCGCGGGCCGTCGGTGACCAGCACGCGGACAGCGTCGGCCACACACAAACCATCGCCGGCGGCCATCGTATCGGAGAAGTGAAGAGCCGGAGAGTCGTCGGCACCGATCGCAGCGGCGATGCCGCCCTGGGCGTAGCCGGTATTGCTCTCCCGTGGATCGGCTTTCGTGAGCATGACGACATCGCCGGATTCGGCCAACGAGATCGCGGCACGCAACCCGGCGATGCCGCTCCCGATGACCAGAAAGTCGCCGCGCACGCCCACGGACTGTTATCCTATCAACACGAACCGGCTCCAGGCTCTCGACTCTAGGCTTTGGGCACTGCGTGTCAGGCCCGCACTCCTGGTTCATCACTGCCGAGAGCCCAGAGCCACGAGCCCAGAGCCGCTTGTCTGATCCCATCCGCATCGACGTCGCAACCGGAACACGTACCTCGCCCATCTGGATCGGCGAGGGGCTCAGTAATGACCTCGGGCCCCTGCTCGATCGTCACGGCATCGGCTCGAGGCGTTTCATCGTGTCGAGCGCCGTTGTGTGGCGGCTCCATGGCGAGCGCCTCCGTGCGGCACTTGGCGGCGTCGACCCGATCCTGCTACCCGACGGCGAACGCTTCAAGAACCTCCAGTCCGTCTCGAAGATCTACGAGGCCCTCATTCGGGCCAGTGCCGATCGCGGCAGCACCATCATCGCCGTCGGCGGTGGCGTCGTAGGCGACACGGCCGGGTTTGCGGCCGCGTCGTTTCTGCGCGGGATTGCCCTCGTGCACATCCCAACGACACTGCTTGCACAGGTCGACAGCTCGATCGGGGGAAAGGTCGGCGTCAATCATGCGCTCGGCAAAAACCTGATCGGCGCGTTTCATCAACCCGCGCTCGTGGTCGTGGATCCGCTATTGCTCGGGACCCTGCCGAGGCGGGAATTTCGCTCGGGGCTCTATGAGGTCGTGAAGTACGGCGTCATCGCCAATCGCGATCTTTTCGACCGCCTCGAGCAGGATTCCAAAGCTATTTTCGCGAAAGACTCCTCGGCACTGGTCCCGGCCATCGTCGATTCGTGCCGGATCAAGGCCGACGTCGTTTCGAAGGACGAGCGCGAGAGTGGACTGCGACGAATTCTCAACTTTGGACACACCGTCGGCCACGCGCTCGAAGCGATCACCCATTACCGGCGCTTCAGGCACGGTGAGGCCATCGCGCTCGGGATGCTCGCCGCTGCCGATCTCGCGGTCGCCAGGGGAGCGATGGCCGAACGCGAACGCGCAGCGCTCGTGCGGCTCATCACCAAGCTCGGACCGCTGCCTTCGGTGGCAGATCTGTCGATATCTGACGCGATCGAAGCGATACGCCGAGACAAAAAGGTCGTGCATGGACGACTTCATTTCGTCATCGCGATCGCGATCGGCGCGACCACGACGGTCGATGATGTCAGCGAGGATGAACTTCGCGGTGTGCTCCTGCGCCTCAGTTTGAAGGGCTAGTGAGCCACTCGTCCAACTGCGATTTCCGCCGGCACTGTTCCCTTCTCGCACATCGCGAGACACACCGTGGTCGATACTGCGTTTCACTCGAAATCCGGTAGTCATCGCTCCGGCTGACAACGCGTTCAGCACGATCGGTCCAAGCTGCGGCCTGCACGGCGGTTGTCCAGAAGGTCACGCTTTTCCAGTCAAATTCGCGAAGACATGGCACATCTCCTGCCTCTGGCAGCCATGGAGCGGCAGTGCACTCGGCACTGTCGTTTGCACACGCTTTCGAGGAGATGCTGCCGTGCTCAGATCTCATGTCATCCGGAATCGAACGAAGGTCACGATTCTCGTGGCAGGCCTCGCCTGCTGCGCCGCCACAATCAAGGCCGATGGACCGGGACATTCGTTTCTCTCTCTCGCGTCGC
Source organism: Acidobacteriota bacterium (assembly GCA_032156805.1). Taxonomy (GTDB): domain Bacteria; phylum Acidobacteriota; class Vicinamibacteria; order Vicinamibacterales; family UBA2999; genus Gp6-AA40. The sequence goes on along the minus strand of JALDXQ010000048.1, from coordinate 16,454 downwards.
CCTTCACGCAGGAGCTCTATGGCGTGACGTCGAGCCCGGTCGTCGTCAATGGCGTCGACGGATTCATCGGAGGGGTGGCGTTCACTCCCACTGGTGATGTGTGGGCTGCTGAGTGCTACGGCTCCCAGTACCATCGGTTCGATCGTGAGGACCGCGTTGCGGACGGGCATGGCGGCGTCGTTCGTCCGGAGTCACTCCTGGACCACTCCACATACTCGCCGGCACCGGTTGGATGCGGCGTGGTCAATCATGCTTCGTACGGCGGACTGCCCACGCTGTTTGCCAACACCGACAGCGGGTTGTGGCCGCTTGACGCCGAGACTGGAGCGCCCATACTCGAGGGCCCGCTCAATTCGCCGAGCGTGAACGCTGGTAACGGTCGCGGCATCGACGTCGACCCGGCGAGCGTGCCGACGCCCAACGTGGTCTACACCGGCGCAGACTGTGATCCGGGAATGCGGCCAACGGCGACCGCATGCACACTCTGGAACTACAACCTGACGGACAACAGGACGTTTGCGTTCGCACGCTTCAACCGGTTGGCGACCGAGTCGTTCGAGAGCATCTACTTCACGCCCGATGGCAGCAGCGCGTTCGTCTCGTATCGCGACAACGAGGCCGGCACGCAGGGTCTGGCGGTCATCGCCAGGCCGGCAGTTCTGCTGCAGAGCAGGTTCACGATCGATAACTCGCAGGTCGTGCAACGTATTCCGATGACCTCGATGCCGCACGGCGTCGCGTTCCGTGAGGCCGGTGATTTTGCCGTCACGCTGAACGAGGACGGAACGATGACGCGACTCACGTTCCCGGCCGCGAACTTCAGCGGGGCTCCGGCGCTGTCGTCGTTCGCCTCGGGCGGATTTCTTGGCGGGCTTCTGCGCGTCGGTGCCGACGGTTGTATCTACGCACCGCAAGGCCGGATGGTCGCCGGGTCGAGCGGCGTTCGCTTCAGCGATGATGCCGTCGCCTCGAATGACAGCGTCGTCCGCATCTGCGGCGGATTCGCGCCCGGCGCCGGTGTGGCGAACGCGGAGTGGAGCCCCGAGCCTGGCAGCATCTCTGGATCGGCCTTCTCCGACTGGAATCGTAACGGCACGCGTGATGCCGCTGAACCAGGCCTCTCTGGTGTGCAGATTTCTCTGAGTGGCTCCGCGACAGGGGCCACCGTGACCAGCAGCAATGGCGGTTACGCGCTCGCCGATGTTGCCAGCGGGTTGTACTCGGTCAGTGCCCCGGTCGCCATGGGAAACCTGTCAGGAAATCCCACCCCACTCGCCGTGAACCTGGGATCGGGCGAGCATCGTGCGGGAGTTGACTTCCCCTACACGGAATCGACGCAGCCCGTCTGCACTGTCTCTGCACCGTCCGGCTCGCCCACGCGCGTCAACATCACATTGCGCGATGGCAGCGGACTCCGCAGAATCATCCTGCGAACCGTCGCCAATTTCCAGGTTGCGATTGCGGGAGGGGCGCCGGTCACTGGCCCTGCGACGGTTGACCTTCCGACGCCCGCGACCGGCGACCTTGGTGTGACAGCCACGCGGAATAACGCCGCGCAGGCCGCCTCAGTGGAAGTCGACGCAGTCGATGCGTTCGGCAATCAGGTCGGTTGCGCATCGAGTGTCCCGGCGAGTAGCACTCCGGCTCCACAGCCACCGGCGCCGCAGCCACCGAAGCCCGGGCCTGGCGACGACGATGTGATTCGTCGCGAGCTGTCGGGCCGTGGCCGTCTCGATATCGAAATCGTCAAGGTCTCGGATTCGATGCGCTACGTAACCATTCGCAACGACCGCAAGGGTCTCGAGAGTGTCGATGTCTTCGTGAACTTCCGTTGGTTCGCGAGCGGCCGGCTGAAGGACGGCCAGGTCAAGACCATCGACATCAGCCGCGCGCTCGTGAAGGGCAAGAAGAACCGGATCGTGCTGGTCGGCCGCGGGCAGCGGCATGATTCAGCCGTCGTCACGATCGCCAAGAAACCCTGAGCGTTCGCCATGGGGCGCGGCGTTTCGACGCCGCGCCCTTTTTCCGTTTGCGTCGCGCCCCTTTCCTCGACCAGTCCTCTCTCGCTTTCTGTTTCCATCGAGAACGCCCAGACCACTCCTCGTGTCCTCTTACAGGACGTATGTCTCGGGAATAGTGGGGTCTTGTCCCAGGGCGAACTGTGGGTGGCGCCACAAACGCCGAAACCTGTAACAGGTGTTCCGTTCCTGCGCACTGCACATAATGACACGAATTCTGTAAGTTGTTGCAAACACATGGCTAAGTGGACGACACGAGTCGGCCCGTCTCTTGCTCAGGTTAGGGACATGCCTGCGAAGACGACGCGGCGACCAGAGCTTGGCGCAGTCGGCGGTTTCACGCTCCTCGAGGTGTTGGTGATCCTCGCGATCATCGGCATCGTCGCGGCCACCGCGGTACCGATCGGCGACGCGTTCGTTCGAATGTCCCGCGCTGATAGCGCGGTTTCGGCGGCGATGAGCGCGCTCGACATCGCGCACGACAGAGCGGTGAGCGAACGCCGCAACTTCGTCCTGACACAGGTGACCCCGAATCGAATCCAGCTGGGACGACAGGAGATCGACGCGGCCGGCAACGTGATCAACACGACACAGGTCGAACAGTTCGTGCTCGAAGGCGGCCAGACCTTCCTCAGGTTCTCCGGGATGCCGGATACGCCGGATGCCTTTGGCGGCGCGAGCGCATGGACGTTCAGCGGAGCGCTGCCCGTCATGTTCACCAGTGACGGCTCCCTCGTGGACTCGAACGGGGATGTCGTCAATGGAACGATCTTCTTCGGTATCCCCGGGCAACCGCTCAGCGCACGCGCCGTCACGATTTTCGGAGTGACCGGGCTGTCGCGCACGTGGAAATGGAGAGGCGACCGATGGAGCGAATGAACCCGCTTGCACACTCGCGCGGATCTGTGCGCGCTGATGGCTTCTCGCTGGTTGAAATGGTGATTGCCATGGGCGTCCTGAGCGTCGCGCTTCTCAGCCTGGTTGGCGTCTTCGCCATGAGTGTCCAGCGCATGAACGCCTCGACACCGATGCTCATCGCCCGTGAAAAGGCGCGCGAGGCCGTCGAAAGCGTACATGCCGCGCGCGACACCGGCGAGTTCGCGTGGGACAGAATCCTGAATGTCGCCAACGGTGGCGTGTTTCTCAACGGAGCGCAGGCAATCAAGACTCCAGGCCTCGACGGCCTGGTGAACACAGCTGACGATGGTCCCGTCGAAAAGATGGTCAAGCCAGGTTATGACGGAATCCTCGCGACCGCCGACGATGAAGTCTTGACGCTGAACAACTTCACGCGCCAGGTGGAAATCACACCAATGAACTACGACGGAACAGCGTCGTTGAACCCGAACCTGCGCCAGGTCACAGTGACGGTGCGTTACATGGTGGATAACTCGTGGCGCACTTACCGGCTCGTTACGTACATCTCCTCCTACTCTTAGGACGATACGATGACGATCACGCAATCAACTCGAAATCGGCGACCCTCCGCATCCGGTGGCTTCTCACTCGTCGAGCTCCTGGTCTCGATGACGCTGCTGACGCTCATCGTGGGGAGCTCGCTCGCCGGGATGGCGAACATCATCCAGTCCAACGACGTCGTGTTGCAGATGGCATCGATGAACAACGCCCTGCGTACCGGCATGGACCTGATGATCCGCGACATGCTGCAGGTCGGCTCCGGATTGCCTGGAGGTCATACCGTCACGATTCCAAACGGTGCGGGCGCCACGCCGGTCAGGATCCCTGGACCTCCTGGCACGAACTTCGTGACCGCCGTCGGCGATGCAACGATTCCCGCGGTGATCGCTCGCCCGGGCTCTGGCCCGACCATCAACGGTGTCCCGACCGACGTCATCACCGTTCTGATGGCTGACAACACGTTCCTGAACGTGCCGCTGTCGGCCGTGACCGCAACGTCGGTTGACCTTGCAACTGCAGCCAATGGCGGCCCCGCCAATATCTCCACGGGGCCGGACCGTGTCTCGACTGGTCAGCTGATGATGATCTCGAAGGGCTCGCGGACGACGCTGGTGCAGGTCACGGCCGTCAACGTATCGAGCCGGCGTCTCACGTTTGCGAACGGCGACTCGCTGAATCTGAATCAGGCCGGAGCTGCCTCTGGAAATCTGGGGGCACTCAATGCAGCCGCGCCGGCCAACAACCCCGCGTCGACCAACATCACACGCATTCGGATGATCACGTATTACATCGACGCCACGACGGATTCGCGCCACCCGCGGCTCGTGCGCCGGATCAACAACGGCCATCCGACGACCTTCAACAACACGCTGGGAACAGCAGTGGCGATGGACATCGAGAACCTGCAGCTCTCCTACGACATCAGCAACGGGACGAACAACCCCGGCAACGTGAAGATGAACGCGGCTGACCTCGCGACCGGCGGAGCCTGCAGTCCGGTCGCCTGCGCGGCAACCCAGATCCGCAAGATCAACATCGCGCTGTCGGGGCGGAACCGGAACGTTGGCAACAACAGAACCGCTTTGCCCCTTCGCAACACGCTGCAGTCGCAGGTGGCGTTGCGCGGGATGGCATTCGTCGACCGGTACCGGTCCAGCTGAGGACACGTCATGCAGAACTCACATTTCGATCTGTATCCGGCGAGGAATCACTCGATGACAAGGCATCTACGTACCAACGAATCGGGCATGGCGCTGATGACGGTACTGCTGGTGTCGATGCTCGCCTGCGCGCTGATGGCCGGCGTCTTCGCGGCGATCGCGACCGACCAGCGGTCACTCGGCTTCGACCGGGACCAGAGCCAGGCATATTCGGCTGCGCATGCTGGGCTTGAGAAACTGACCACACAGCTGGCGCAGCTCTTCGTACAGGACTTCAGCCCCAGCGCGACGCAGATCACCACGGCGTCCGCAGTGCCGCCGGCGATCAGTGGCTTCAACTTCGTGGCTCCTGGCGGCGGTCCCGGCTACTCGGTCGCGTTCAATGCCGACCCGTGCGCCTCTTGTCCGAACAAGGGCAATCCATTGCCGAGTGCGAGCAACGACATCACCACTGGGCCGTTTGCCGGATTCAAGGGGCTCATCACACCTTACACACTTACGGTTACTGCACGGTCGACCAGTGGCGGCGCGGAAGTGCGCCTGCGCCGTGAAGTGCAGACGGTCGCGGTGCCGGTATTCCAGTTCGGTGTCTTCGGTGAACGGAGCCTCTCGTTCCACGCCGGTGCCGATTTCGACTTCGGCGGCCGCGTGCACACGAATGAACACCTGTTTCTCGCACAGGGCAATGGCGCCACACTCACGTTCCGTGACAAGTTGACCGCGCTCGGCCAGGTGGTTCGCGCCGAGCTCGAGAACACCAACTCCATCACCAATAGCGGTCACACCGGAACAGTATCGATCCCGACGGTCATCGGTTCGACGTATCGCAACCTGTCGGCGAGCGAGGGCAGCGTGAGCGGCGGCCCCAGCAGCAGCGCTGTTGGAGGCTGGAAGAACCTGTCCGAGGTGACCTATGGCACGAACATCCGCAACACGCTGACGGGTGCCAAACGCCTGGACCTGCCGCTCGTCTCGCAGGGAGCCGTGCCAGTCGACTTGATCAGGCGTCCCTTGATCAACTCGAACGAGAATACCGCCAACGCGCCGGTATTCGGACAGCGCTACTTTGCCCAGGCGAGCCTGCGCATCCTGCTGTCGGATCGCACCACAGACCTGACCGGCTTGCCGACGATCACAGCCGCCGCGCCCGTCAATCTTTCAACCTTTGTTCCCCCTATGGGGATGCCGCCGGTCGCGCTGGCAGCAGCAAATCTCGCGGGCACGGCGACGATCACCGGAGTCAGCGGCAGCGGTAGCACCGGCGCGGGTGTTCTGACATTCGCAAGTATCCCGAACTGGCTGCGCATGGGGAACAACGTCGCGACCCCGAACTTCACGATCGGCGCAGCGACGGTGACCAATTGCAACGCGATGAACGCTACGCAGATTCGCGGATGCACGGTGGCGGGCGCAACCACTCCGCTCAACACGAATTTCAACGTGACGATTGCGACCGGCGAAACGCTCACGTTCCGAACGGCTGGCAGCGGTTCGGCAACCGTCGGATCAAACAGGAACATCACGCTCGTGTCGACGACGAATCTGGCACGGGCAACCCGGGTGCTCTGGGCTGGTTCCGGTCGATCTCCGATCACGTGCACCGGTTATGACGTTTCGGTGAATCAGCTCAACGGTTGCTATTGGGCAACCGCCCCGGCAAATGGTTCTGTGCTGAATGCCCACGTGCTGTCCAATGCTGGCCAGCCGCTCCTGGCAGGTTTCATCAAGATAGAGCGACAGAACACGGCCGGTGGCTGGACGGATGTGACGACCGAAATCCTCAATCTGGGCTTCTCAGGGCCCAACCAGGAAGGGGTCGTGTGCACGGACCCCACGCCAAATGCCGTCATTCGTCTCCAGCGCTTGCGCGACAACGGAGCGAACGCCCCGTGCGGACACGGCACGTCGCTGATGCCAACTGATTTCTGGCCAAACGCGCTCTATGACGCGCGTGAGGGTTCGTATCGTGACGTGGCCACAACAGCGCCGATGGCGATGGGCGGCGTCATGAACTATGTGGCGATCGATATCGGGAACCTGAAACGGTGGTTTGCCGGCACGATTGGCACCACCGGCAACCTCGCATTGAATAACAACGGGTTCATCGTGTATTTCTCCGATCGGCGAGGCAATCACGAGTGGGGCGTCAACACCGATCGCGAAACCGGCGAGTACGGAAACGAGGATTCGATCAACTCGTCCGGCGGTGCCGGACCGGCCGATCCGGCGCCGAACGGCGGCACGCCCGAGGGTGGTGAAGACCGCAATGAGGATGGCGACCTGGATATATACGGGGCCCAGGTGCAGGCCTTGTACGGGATTGTGCCGACGAATCCGCAGGCCCCCTTCAGTACGGCGTCGAATCCGCGCACAACGATCGCCAACCCTGGCGCGGCTCGTGTCAACAGACAGATCTTCTTTCGCCGCGCGTTGAAACTGACGAACGCGTGTATTGGAACCGGCGCGGTTGTCCCTGGCTGCAATGCGGCGAGCGGCGTCAACAACCTGCCGGACACGGGTCTCACGATTGCCGCCGAGAACGGCATCTACGTGCAGGGCAACTACAACGCGACCTCGACCAACGTGGAGGCGGAACCGAATCGGCCCGCGGCGATCATTGGCGACTCGATCATGATCCTGTCGAACAGCTGGACTGATGCGAATTCGTTCACCTTTCCGAATGACATGGCGGCGAGGGCGGCCTCCGATACCGGGTATCGCTTCGGAATGATTGCCGGCAAGAGCATGGCCTTCCCGAGGCCGAACTGGGCGGGCGCGGGCGACTGGGGTACTGACGGCGGCGTCCACAACTTCATGCGCATGCTGGAAGACTGGGGCGGGCAGACGATCTCGTATCGCGGCGCGATGATCAGTCTCTATACCGCGCGGCAGTTCGTCGGGATTTACAAGGCCAACTCGAACACCTACTCGCCAGGCACCCGTGACTTCGCGTTCGACGTCGACTTCCTGCAGCCTGCGCTCCTGCCGCCGGGAACGCCGATGTTCCGCGACGTCAACACTCTGCGATTCCGTCAGATCCTTCGACCGAATCAGTAAGACCGCTCAACGCCCAACCACCAATTTCCAACTTCCAGGAGCTTGGGAGTTGGGGGTTGGAAGTTGGGAGTTGAAGCAGTCCTAGACTAGGCTTCAGGAATTCCGTAGGTCTTGAGTTTCTGCAGCAGGACCTTGAAGCCGATTTGCAGGGCGTGCGCGGCCTGCACCTTGTTCCCACCGGCTTCTTTGAGCGCCAGCTCGATCTTGCGCCGCTCGACCTCGGCGCTCACTCTCCGCACCGCATCGCCCAGCGTACCCGACAGATCGAGCTGATCCCACGGGTCAGCCGTCACTGGCACGGGCACCGACGCGTTCCTGAACGACAGGTTGAGGTGACGTGACTGTATGACGTCTCCTTCAGTCAGAATGACCGCGCGCTCGATGCAGTTCTGCAGTTCGCGCACGTTTCCCGGCCACGAGTACGCCTTGAGGTCTTCGATCGCTCCCGGGGCGAGCAGCAGCGCGTTCTTGTTGAGATCCTTGCAGAACCTCTCCACGAAATGCCTGGCGAGCGTCAGCACATCATCCCCACGCTCGCGGAGCGGCGGGATCTGAATCGGAAAGACCGACAGCCGAAAGTACAGATCCTCGCGGAACTGACGCTCCGCGACGCGCTGCTTCAGGTTGCGGTTCGTGGCCGCCACGACTCGCACATCCACGAGAAGCGTCTGGGTTCCGCCCACGCGCTCGAATTGCTTCTGCTCGAGGGCGCGCAGGATCTTGGCCTGCAGCGCAAGCGGCAGATCGCCGATCTCGTCGAGGAACAGCGTCCCGCGGTGCGCCAGCTCGAAGCGGCCCGGCTTGCGCTGGACGGCGCCGGTGAAGGCACCCTTCTCGTGGCCGAAGAGCTCCGTTTCGAGAAGCGTCTCGGGAATCGCCGCGCAGTTGATGGCGACAAACGGGCCGTCGGAGCGGGGGCTGAGCGCATGCAGCGCGCGCGCAAAGAGCTCCTTGCCGGTCCCGCTTTCCCCTTCGAGCAACACCGTCGCGTCAGTGGCCGCGGCCCGATGAAGCTGCTGCGAGACCTGACGAAGCTTGGCATCGTCGCCGATGATCCGCGGTGCACCACGGCGCTCAGCGAGTTCCTCCTTGAGGACGATGTACTCGGTGAGCATGCGCCGCTGGGCGATGGCGCGCTCCACCATCAGCAGCAGATGATCGGGTTCGACCGGCTTGGCCAGGAAGTCCATCGCGCCTTCGCGCATCGCCAGCACGGCGTCCTGGATGCTTCCGTAGGCCGTCATCACGACGACTGGGAGATTGGGATCGAGTTCCTTTGCCGCGCGTAAGATCCCGAACCCATCACCAACCGGGAGCTTGAGGTCGGTCAGGACAACGACCGGTCGGGTCTGGCGCAGCTCGCGAACGGCTTCCGGCTCGTCACGCGCTTCGAGCACGGTATGGCCGTGCGCCTCGAGGGCGTGCCTGAGCATCGCCCTCAGGGAGTCTTTGTCTTCAACAATGAGGACGGGAAACGAGGACAACGGTCTTCAGCGAACCCATCCGGCCGGAACACCGGCACGCCGCGCTTCTTCCTGGATCGCGCTGATCGCCTTTGTCTGATCGGCGACCTCCTTCTTGACCCGCTCGAGTTCGGCCATCACGCTGTCGCGCTTTTGCGCGATCACGCTGCGCTGAGCCGGGTCATCTCGGTTGACGAAATCGGTCGCGAGCGAGTTGAGCTGGTTCTGAAGGGCGTCAGCAAACGTCTGCGAGCGCTGCAGGTTCTCCCGTGCGTCGGCCATGCGCTTCCGCCACGTGCTTTCGTCTGCCTTGGCGTTCGCCGCATCAGACGGGGCAGGCTCCGCAGGCGTCGAGGACGGCTGGCTCGCTGGCGCAGGCGACGACGGCTGTGGTGCCGGCTTCAACTTGTCGTTGGTGTAGACCTTGCCGCTCGCCTTGACGGTCTTGCGTCGCTCTTCTTCCTTACGGGCGACATCGCCGAGCGACTGCGCAGCAGCCACGTGAGCCGTACCGATGAACAGAAGCGCCGCAGCGACAAAACGCACCATGATCAGGATTCTCACTCATTTCTTTTCGGCAAGAAAGGGTTCAGGCTACAGTCGGGCGGAGATGCCAGGATGTGCAGAAACGGCCATGAACTCGCTCATCTGACCTCCCTCCACGAAAGAACCCGAACCCCGGTCCCTGCCTGGGCAACCGTCGCTTCGATGACGCGGCGGCTCGATGGGCCGTAAGCGTGAACCAGCAGCGTCAACACGCCACGCCCGGGGTTGGGGCCTGCCACCTCCTCGCCGTCTACGAGCGGCTTGCCGTCGTTCTCGGAGGGGTCGTCTCCCACCCAGACCGCCACGTAGCCCGGCGAGTCGATGGTGCCTGAGGGGCTCATATCGCGCACTGGACCATAGGCAAAAAGCCGCCATCGGGGGTTGTTCGCTCCCCACGGCCGTTCCGAGGTTCGTGCATCCAATTCCGCCGTCGTGCATGAGGTCCGACGACAGTTCACGAACGCGGTAGCCTCACCGCTGGTCCGCGCCTGACCTCCCGGCCATCCCTGCAGCGAGACCTGTGAATCGATGAATGCCGATGTCACCGTGCCGTCGAGTACGTGACTCCAGTCGGGTACTCGAGCGAGTTCCTGCACCGCCAGTTCCAGTGCAGCGTCAGCCGCATAGAACGCCTCACTGCCACCCAGATACGAGTCGGCCACTCGCTCCTCGGAGGAGGTCACCATCGTCAGCGACAACCCAAGGACCGAGAGAAGCATCATCACGAGCAGCACGATAATCAGGGCGACGCCGCGGTTGGATTGGCCCTTCATCAGCGTGCGAGGTTCAAGTTGCGCGGAGTCACGTCGAAACGCACGAGCAAATCCGGGAGGAAGCGCTCACCAGCACGAGCGGTCCCACCTCGCATGAAGAATGTGCCAGCGGGACCACGCAGCGAGGCCAACGCCGACTGAACGCGTAGCGACACGCCTATCCTGCGAACCCGTAGCAGATCCGCATCGAAGCGGTTGGCGGAGAGTGAATCCGGGCACCAGGGTCCATCGCTCAGCATGGCGGGCGTCAACTCCACGAGCGCGGCATTGTTGGAGTCCAGCGCGGTCAGCCTCGGTACATGCACACCTTCGACCACGGCGAACGTGCAGTTTTCCCCCGCAGGCCAGGAACCTCGACTTATCGTCAGAGGCGGTGGTGCGGGTCCGTAGGTGGTCCATGGACCCCGGTCAGCGTCCAATGCCACGCCAGTCAATTGCGGGGGCGACGCGGATCCGAAGTAGCGAAACTCCAGAGAGACGACTTCATCCACAACCGGGAGCTCCGTCGCCCACCCGTCGTGACGCATCAGTTGAAACGTGCGTGCCGAGACGTCCGTCTTGAGGGAGTACGTCCCCGCTCGAATCTCAGACACGGCTGTTCCCGCCTCGTAGGAGGTGTTCGACGACGGACCGCGATGCTGCAGGCGTACCGCATCGGCGCTGACCTGCCCGACGGAATAGAGATCCCACGCGCCACTCCCGTCAACGAGCAGAACGCGGTCATCGACACCAAAACCGCACAATTGTTGTGATGTCGCCACAGGGCAGTTCGGCGGGTACTCGATGTCCGGGTCGAGGGCCCCGGGGGCGAGCGCAGTCGCAATCTGTGTCTGAGAGGGCGTCGACGGCACATACAGGAAGCTAATCGTATCGGTCCGATGGAAGACGCCGCGCGTCTGATCCGGCGAGTCGCCGAACGCCCGATACGGCATCACTGATGCGACTCGATTATTGAGCGCACCGAATACCGTTCCGGCGTACGTGCCTGCGCCTGCCATCACCAAATCTCTCCTCAACGTGTCCACCGCCACACGCATGCGCTGCTGCATGTCCGCAGCTTCGGGTTGCGACTGAAACATCTGCTGGGCCGGACCCGCCAGCTCGAAAGCTCCGGCGACAATGATCACCGTGATGAGCGCGGCAAGCAGAAACTCGACGAGGCTGAATCCATCTTCACGTGTCATCGCACCTTCCTGACCTTGATGCTGACGAGTCGTGCGTCACCGGAAAGCCGTGACACGGCACCTCTATCCGCGCTGCCCCGGCTGCGCATCCGCGTGACGAGCACCTGCATGAGCACGACGTGCTCACTACTGGCCGGCAGCGGCTCGATCGACCATCGACGCGTGTAGACAGCGGATGCCGGCGCTTCCACGCCGTGCCCGACAATCACTCCCGCGGCGTCGACATGATCGGCAAACCCCGGGGTATTGCGCTGGAGTGACCATGGAGAAGATTGCAGGCCCGAATCGCTCACCGCTGCTCCACTCACGTCGAACTCCCAAGTGAGCGACCGCAGATGCTCCATCTTCTGCGCGGCAAGAATCGCCGCCACCGAGCCGGTACGCGCACGGAGGTTGCTCGCCACGGCAAGCCGGACGAGTTCCGCCATCGCGAGCAGCCCGGTCGTCAGAACGAGCGTGGCGATGAGCACTTCCACCAACGTCGAACCCGCCACGCTTGCACGGGATCTGGTCGACACGATCGTGACCTCCTTGCCAGTCACGTCGCAACGACATTGCCAGTGCCACTCGATCAGCAAGCGATCAACGCAAGTGATGAACACTCAGTGGGTTGTCCAATCGAATGGACGGACCGTTCGATGAGCGCGTCCAAAAAGAGTGGAAATTATCCAGTGCCTGTTTGCCGGAGGTATTAGACGATCGGCAACGTCACATGGAAGCAGGCGCCGCCGTCTGATGAGTTCGTGGCCTGCACACGGCCGTTGTGCGTCACGATGATTTTCTGCACGAGTGCGAGGCCCAGCCCGGTGCCGGTCTTCTTGGTGGTGAAGAACGGCGTGAAGATTCGTTCGTGCGCATCAGGGGGAATGCCCGGACCGTTGTCGAGCACGCTGACGCGGGCCACGCCGTGCCCTTGATCGAGGGCGCCTTCGACACGAATAGAAGGTGTGACGCTTCCCCCCTGACACGCTTCAACGGCGTTGCGCAGCAGATTGCTGAACGCCTGCCTGAGCAGCACATCGTCAGCATCGACCTGCCCGAAGTCGCCGGCAAGTGTGATCTGACCATCGAAATGGCGTGCCTCCGATCGCACATCGTCGACCGCGCGCTCGACGATGGCACGGAGATCGTGGGTCGCCAGCGACAACTGCGTGGGCCTCGCGAAGTTCAGGAAGTTCGTGACGACCTGGCCAAGCGCGTCGGTCTCCTGCCGGATGCCTTCGACGTAGGGACGGAACTGTGGCGGAAGCGCTGCCGGGTCGAGCAGCTTGCCATAGCCGTGAATCGTCGCCAGGCCGTTCCGGAATTCGTGCGCAATCCCAGCGGTCAGTTCGCCGAGACGGGCCAGCGTCTCTTTCAACCGAAGTTGATCCTCGAGACGCACCACGGCGGTCAGATCGGAAAACAGGCAGATGGCGCCGGCGACGCCATCGAGACCAGCCAAAGGCTCCGCTATCGACATTTCTGAGAGACCTTGGCTGGTCGGCAGCGTCTCCTGGGCGCGCTCCGCGTGCCGGGGACCACCGCGCGGTTCGCCACCACTGAAACCAGATTCTGCAATCGAACCGCGCCGCGGTCCCAGCGGCGAGACGGTCACACCGACGTGGGTGACGTCGCCGGCATGCGGCATCTCGAGCGCCCGGCGCACGATCGGTTGCCCGGTGGCCAGGCACTCCTCGATGACGCCAGCCAGCGGCGCTGCGGCCATGGGCAGCTTGGTGTAATGCGGCCACTGATCGGCCACATCAACACCCAGCATCCGCCGGCCGCCAGGATTCAGAATCTGCACCTGACCAGCACGATCGACGACGAGCAGGCCCGCCGTGAGGCTGTTGACAATCTGTGTATTGAGACGCTCTGAGGCTTCAGCGCGCTCTGTCATGGCGCGCTCCTGGGCCCGCAGCTTTTGAATCGCCTCTTGTAGCGCTGCTGCCAGCAGCGGTGACTCGCCGGCATCCCGGCTCTGAGCGCTATTGCGGCGAACCGCCATGACGAAGCGGATTCCCGCAAAGACCAGCACACCGACGATCACGGCCATCGCCATGAGCCCGAACAGTGCGTATGCCTGGAGGTTCACTGATAGAACCCGAGGTACCAGTCAACCATCGGAGTACCCCAGGCAGCCGAAACGACGGCTCCGATCGCGAGGAACGTGCCGAACGGTAATGCGTATTTCATGTCCCCGCGCTTGCTGACAATCATCGCAACGCCGATGATCGAACCGGAGAGGGATGCCAGCATCAGAGTGAGGATCACGAGCTTCCATCCCAGGAAGGCGCCGATCATCGCGAGGAGCTTCACGTCGCCCATGCCCAGTCCTTCCTCACCGCGGATGCGGTAATAGCCCTCGGCGATGGCGAACAGTACGCCGCCACCGACCAGGATGCCGATCAGCGAATCGCGCCAGCCGGGAGGAAGAAACAAGCTGCACACGAACCCGAACACGATACCGGGGAGCGTGAGGACATTCGGCAGGATCTTGTGCTGCAGATCGGTCACGAAGAGCACAATCAGCAAGCACGCAAACAGCACGCGCACGAGGGCAAGCAGCGTGAGTCCGTACATGAAGTATCCAGCAACGAATGTCAGCGCGGTGATTGCCTCCACGATTGGATACATGGGGGAAACGCGCGCCTGACAGGTGCGGCACCGGCCGCGCAGCGCGAGCCAGCCCACAATCGGAAGGTTCTCGTACCAGGACAGCGCGCGGCTGCAGGAGGTGCAGCGCGATCCGGGGAATACGATCGACTCACCGCGAGGGAGGCGATAGATGCAGACGTTCAGGAAGCTGCCGACGCACGCACCGAACACGCCAACAATGACCACGACGAGCCACGGTGGCATCACCTCCGGAATCATTTGCGGCGCAATGGATACAAGGGTGAGGCGCGCGCGACATCCACCGCGCCTGACTGAGGATTGAGGGTGTAGACAGTTCCCGACGGATCGACTGGCCTCTGGCGCAGAAGCCCGGCGGCAATCATTTCGTCCCAGGACGCAGGGAATCGGCCCGCCCGCTCGTAAAACCGATTGACGGCCGGCTGCAGCACCTCGATGACTTCTTCGGCGTCAATCTGCATCAGCCCACGCCGGCCGGCCTCACGCAGCCATTCGTGATCTCCATTCGTGGCCAACTCGAGCCACAGTTTTCGCGCCGGCTCTCGGTCACCACCTTCAATCAGCATGCTCGCGGCGAGCGGCCGCAACCATGTGGGAGCACCGGGAACGTCGGCAGCCTTGAGGAACCACTGCGCAGCAGCGCTCGAATCCTTTCGCCACCAGTAGTGGACGAACCCGGCGTCGTGAAGATACTCCCACTTGTCCGGCATCACACGGATGCCCTTTTCCAGCAACTTGATCGCCTGATCGGTGTTTCCTGCTCCGCTCGGATAGCCCTCCGATAGCAGAATTGCACCCAGGCGGTACGCAATGCTGAAACGCGGGTCAAGTGTCGTCGTGATATCGAGCAGCGGGTACAGACGGTCGTAGTTCTTGTTCGGATCGGTGGACAGCTTGGTATCACCGAAGTACTGGACAGCCCGCATCCAGTACACATCAGCCCACAGGTCGTTGAAGCCGAGGGAGAGACGGCGCATGACCTCAGGCGAGCGAACCCACGAAACGTTCGTCGACACCGTGGGCGTTTCCATCCCCGCGAGCGCGACCTGGGTTCCAACGGCAACGAGCCCGAGCACGAGCAGAGCTCCCCACAGGCGAGGTGACGTGCGCACCGTGGATGTGGCAGCCATCTACTTCAGGTCCCGGCGCGAGAACACGATCGTCGAGGCCACGAGCAACAGGCCGATATAAAGCGAGCTCGACACGGTGGCGAGCAACACGTGCTCCGCGCTGACCGGTACCGCGTGTACCACGGCCGACTTTACGTCGAGCCGCTCGAGATTCGGCATGACGTAGTACACGGCACGGCCAATATTGGCGACCAACGACGACTCCACGAGCGAGTCCAGATTCTTCAGGTCATCGCCGAAGTGACCAATGATGTAAACGGCGATCGAGAGTGCCACCGACAGGAACGGACTGGAGAAGGTCGAGAGGAACAACGCCACAGCCGTCATGACCAGCAGCTCAACGCCAATGAGCGCGAACGCCTTGAGCATTTGCGGGTCGAGCGCCGGCGCTTCCCAGGCTTCCTTCGCAGAGTTGATGGTCGTTGCGTCGAGATACGCGAGAACCAGATAGAAAGCCACGGCCATGACCGTCAGATTGATCAACAGCGTCGACGCCAGGCCCAGATACTTCCCGACGATGAACTGACTTCGCGTCACCGGCTTCGAGAGAAGGCTGTAGATGCTCCGCCGATCGACTTCCTTGGTGACCAGGCCGATACCAAAGAACACGGCGATGAACAGGCCGATGACCGAGGATGCGGCCAGCCCGAGGTCTTTGATGATCTTGACATCCTGCCCCGCCGTGATCTGGGCCAGCAGGAACGATGCGGCCATCAGCATCAGCGCGAAAAACACCAGGCCGTATGCGACCCGTTCGCGGATGGAGTCGCGGAAGACGCCGCTCGCTACCAGCAGGATCGATCTCATGATGCGGCCCTGCTCGGCATGCGATCGTCGTCAGAGCGCGTGTCGCTCGCACCCTGCACCTGGGCGACGAAAAAGTCTTCGAGCGTGGCTCGAATCGGATTGAGCGAGACGAGTTGCGCACCCGCCGCCACGAGGTCCGGGATGAGACGTTCCGGCGCCGTTGTCAGCGGGAGTTCCAAGGCGAACCTGCCGTTGCCAAGGGGCATCACGGCCGTCAGGCTCTGCCGTACACGCGCCAGGACCTGATCGCTCAATCCAGATACGACGAGTTCCCAACC
>JALDXQ010000047.1:0-41751 GCA_032156805.1 Acidobacteriota bacterium | reverse complement strand
ACCACGCGATCGTGGGGAACATCGGCCACTTCGACAACGAGATCGACATGGCCGGCCTGGCGAAGGTGCCGGGGATCAAGAAGATCAACATCAAGCCGCAGTACGACGAGTGGGTGTTCCCGGATGGCCACAGCGTGATGATCCTGGCGGAGGGCCGTCTGTTGAACCTCGGTTGCGCGACTGGGCACCCGAGCTTCGTGATGTCGGCGTCGTTCACCAACCAGACGCTCGCGCAGCTCGAGCTGCACGCGAATGCCGAGAAGTACGGCAAGACCGTGACGATGCTGCCGAAGAAGCTGGACGAAGAAGTGGCGCGTCTGCACCTCGATCAGATTGGTGTGAAGCTCACCAAGCTGTCGCAGGAGCAGGCCGACTACATCGGTGTGCCGGTCGAGGGTCCGTACAAGCCCGACTTCTACCGGTACTAACGCGGTCGCGACGTAGTGTCCGGCTTCGGCCGGACCCTCCGTAGGGCGGGTCTTTCGTGACCCGCCCTTTTCTTTGTACCGCGAACCAGAGGATACGATTCAGCATGATCGACGAGCACGATCGCCGGCTGGATTCCCTCGTACGTCCCCCTGGCTTTCACAATCCCACCCCCGCGGCGATGTACGACATGGTCGTCATCGGCGCCGGCACGGCGGGTCTGGTGTGTGCGGCCGGCGCCGCCGGACTGGGAGCTCGTGTCGCGCTCATCGAGCGGGTTCGATTCGGAGGCGATTGCCTCAACACCGGTTGTGTCCCCTCAAAGGCACTCCTTCGATCGGCGCGCGTGGTGGGTGAATCACGCAAGGGGGCGGCGCTTGGCGTTCCATCGACTGCGCAACCGGACTTCGGCGCCGTGATGACACGGTTGCGCGCGAGACGCGCCGATCTTGCACCCGCAGACTCAGTCGATCGATTCGCGTCGCTTGGCGTTGACGTCTTCTTCGGGACGGCTGTCTTTTCCAGCCCCCGCTCGGTGACGCTGCACGGCGGCAA
This sequence comes from Acidobacteriota bacterium, assembly GCA_032156805.1. Lineage (GTDB taxonomy): Bacteria > Acidobacteriota > Vicinamibacteria > Vicinamibacterales > UBA2999 > Gp6-AA40. The sequence continues at coordinate 40,770 of JALDXQ010000047.1, read as the reverse complement.
CGGTTCCGGTGACGTCGAGCTCCCGTTCAGGAAGGCCGTGATCGCCACGGGAAGCCGGCCGGTCGTGCCGGACATTCCCGGCTTGGCCACCACGCCGTTCCTCACGAACGAAAGCGTGTTCGAGATCACCGAGCAGCCGAGCGATCTCGCCGTGATCGGTGCGGGTCCCAGCGGCTGCGAGCTTGCGCAGGCGTTCGCGCGGCTCGGCACCAGGGTCACGTTGATCGAATCAGGTCATCAGCTGCTCCCACGAGAGGATCGCGAGGCGGCGGCGATCGTCGAGGCGCGTCTTCGGGCGGACGGCGTCGAGGTGCTCCTCGGCTCGCGCCTGCACGCCGCGCGTTGGCAGGATGGCCGCTTCGCGCTGGAGGAGGCCGGTCGAACCGTATCGGCGGCGGCCGTGCTCGTGGCGAGCGGGCGTGCGCCGCGTGTCGATCAGCTTCAGCTCGACAAGGCCAGTGTGGGTTACGGTCCTGAGGGCGTTGTGGTGGACGACCGGCTTCGAACGTCCAACCCGCGGGTGTATGCGGCGGGCGACGTCTGCTCGAAGTACAAGTTCACTCACGCCGCCGACGCGATGGCTCGCATCGTCGTTCGCAACGCGCTCTTCTTCGGCCGCGCCCGGGCGTCGTCGCTCATCATCCCGTGGTGCACGTTCACGTCGCCGGAGGTCGGGCGTGTTGGCGAGACCGGTCACGAAGCGGCGGCCAGCGGAGCAGAAGCGATCACCATTCCACTGACGTCGGTCGATCGCGCTGTCGTCGATGAGACGACGGACGGCTTCGTGCGTTTTCATCACAGAAAAGGGCGAATCGTCGGCGCGACGGTTGTGGCGGCTGGCGCGGGTGAGCTCGTCAGCGTGATTGCCCTCGCCATGAAGCACGGCGGCAGCCTCTCCGATCTGTCCTCGGCGATATTTCCGTACCCGACGCTCTCAGTGGCGTTGCGTCAGGCAGGTGATCTGTATCGCCGGTCCGCGCTCACGCCGCGCGTGCAGAAGGCGCTGCAGTACTATTTCCAGGTCTTTCGATGATCGCTCTGCTGTTGACCCTGGCCCTCGGGCAGTCACCGTGCGGGAACAGCGCTGCCGTGATCGCATCCGCCACTGACCGCGCGTCGCGGTTCGATCTACAGGGTGCCTCTCTGGGGCTCGCGACCGATCTGTCGGGGTGTCCCGACACGACCGTGGCGTACTGGTACTTGCGTGGTGTGCTTGCGGCTCGAGAGGCGTACCGCTACGGTGGATCGCCTGAATCGCTGGCGCCGGTGACGGCAGCGATCGAGCAGTTGGCGCCACGCGTTGCCGAGACGAGGGCTGCCGAGATCGCGACGCTGCTCCTTCGCGCCGCATCCTCGGCGGCCCAAAGCGAGCGCGACGAAATGGGACTTTTCCTCGAGCATGCGATCGATCTTGAACGGCAGCAGCGCGCAGCCGGTTTGCCCGGTGCCCCGGTGATCTCGGCACAGGAACTGGCGGGAGATCTGTGGCTGCAGGTTCACCGCTTCGAGGACGCGCGACTCACCTATCTCAACGCTTCGCAGCAGGGGAGTGCGACGAGAAGGGTCACGCTGGGTTTGGCGCGGACGTTATCCCGTCTCGGTGAACTACCGGCATCGTGCGAGCAGTACCGGGCTCTCGTGATGGGGTGGCCTGCAAAGGGGGGTGAGCCACCGGAGCTGGCGGAAGCGCGAACGTTTCTGAAACGACGCGAGTGCCGCTCCCAATCGAGTGAGCAGTCACCACGGTGAAGACCTATCGCTTTCGCGCCGACGTTCTCGATCAGCTCTCCAGGCACGGCGCCTGCCCGACGCCGTCGACTCCACCGGAGCTGGTACACGAGTTCGTCAGCGACCTCTATCGCTACGAGCTCCGGCGGCTGCGCGATCGCCTGGTTCGGCGTGAGATTCCCAGGGACGGCTACTTCGAGCGCGTCGTCGCGCTGCGACGGCGATACCCGCTCGTGTCGCTGAAGCCGCACGAGTTCCTCGAACCGGAGCCGGCCTCGAACCACCATCCGCCGACGACCATCCAGATATCATAGACATCATGCCTCAGGTCCCGGCCGTGTCGTCGAAGTTGCCCGCAGGCGGCGTGAGCATCTTTGCCGTCATGACGCGCCTTGCCAACGAGGTTGGCGCTATCAATCTGTCTCAGGGCTTCCCTGACTTCGATACCTCTCCCGACCTGATCGAATCAGTCGCTCGCTTCATGCGCGAAGGTCACAACCAGTACGCGCCGATGCCGGGTGTGCTCGCGTTGAGGGAGGCCTTGTCGCTCAAGATCGAGCGTCTCTACGGACGACGCTACGATCCGGTAAACGAGATCACGATCACGACCGGGTCGACTGAAGGGCTCTTCGCCACGATCACGGCGCTCGTTCACCCCGGCGACGAAGTGTTGCTCTTCCAGCCGGCCTACGATTCCTACACGCCGGCGGTGACGTTGAGCGGCGGCACGCCGGTGTATGCGACGCTCCGGTATCCCGACTATCGTATCGACTGGGACGAGGTGAAGCAGAAGGTCTCGTCGCGAACCCGCGCGATCGTGATCAACTCGCCGCACAATCCCACCGGGATGATCTGGACCGCCGACGATTTCCGCGAGCTGGCGCGCGTGCTTCAGAGCACCGATGCGATCGTGATCGGTGACGAGGTCTACGAGCACATCCTGTTCGACGGTGCCCGCCACGAGAGCCTGGCGCGATACCCCGAGATCGCCGGGCGCGCCGTCGTGATCAGCTCGTTCGCGAAGACCTACACGACGACCGGCTGGAAAGTAGGGTATTGCGCTGCGCCGGCGGCGATCACGGCGGAGATTCAGGGTGTGCACCAGTGGATCACGTTCGCAGTGAACACCCCAATCCAGATGGCGTATGCCGAAGCTGTGCGTCGCGACCCGGAGTGCCTGGACGTCACCGCCTTCTATCAAGGAAGGCGCGACATGTTCCTGTCACTCACGCAAGCCTCTCGTTTCCGGCCACTACGTTGTCAGGGCACCTTCTTCCAGATGTTCGACTACTCGGAAATCACGCACGAGCCGGATGCCGAGTTTGCGATGCGGTTGACGCGTGACCACGGCGTCGCAGCGATTCCTATTTCGCCGTTTCTCTATGACGGCGAGCGCGCTGGCCCGGTACTGCGGTTCTGTTTCGCGAAGCGGGACGAGACGCTGCAAAAAGCTGCCGAGCGATTAGTGAGAGTGTGACGCGGAGGACGCACGGAGGCGAGGCCACGCCGGGTTGCCGTCCTCGGTTCTTGGGCTTGGTCCAAGGTCCTCAGTCCACGCCGACGAACCGGGAGCCGATCCCGGCCCGCCCGGTGAGACGCCGTGTTTTGTCGCGCCGGCGGTGTGACTGCGGCTGCGCTCCGGTTCGACGCCGCGGAAAACGGCTCGTCCGCGCGGGGGCGGCTGATCTCGATCCGCGCGGCGTGAATAATCGTGTCGATGTGGACCACGGACCCAGGACCAAGGGAGACGAAGGCACCGGCACGAAGCACCGGGACTGACAGCTACACCGAACTGCAACTGCACTACGGTGTTGGTTTGTCCCCTGATTGGCGGGGCTTGATGCGCGGATAGAGGGCGAGACCCGCGCCGGCCCAGAGCAGCGCTCGCACACGTCGCAGCAAAGCCAGCGCTCCACCACCACCAAGACCGAGCATCGCCACCGGCGCCGCGTTGGACGCCTCAAGCGCGCCGATGCCCGCAGGAATCGCCGCAGACGCGACGCTGCCGAGCCGCGCGAACGTGTCGATCGCCAGTGCCGCCGTCACACCGATCGGCTCGCCCATCACCCAGAGAACCAGCCAGACCTCGAATGCCGTCAGCAGGTAACACACCACCGGCAGGACCGTGAGAATGATCAGCCGGCGGCGATCGCCGCGCAGCAGGTCGAGCAGGACGTCCTCGACGTCGAGCACGAAGCGCACTACTCGAGACGTCTCGAGCGGTCGGCCCATAAGGCGACCGAGCCGAGTGACCAGTCTTCCCAGGTAGTCGCCTTTGCGGTGACGAGCAATTTCGGCGAGTACGGCGAGGATGATCACCGTTGCCATCGACAGGAGCGTGAAGACCGCATCCCAGGCACCGGGCATCGCCAGGCGCCTGACCGCGACGTACGACACGATACCCGCGATGACGAGCGACATGATGGCGAATGCGAGTCGCTCGAGTGTGATAGCGGCGGCGACCACGGGGGGAGACGTGCGGTCATACAGGAGCATGACCTTGAGTGGCTCACCGGTCAGGCCGCGAATGGTAAAGAAGCTGATCGCGTCGGCGGCCAGCCGGACTCTGAACAGTCGCGTGAACGCCGGCCTGGCATCGTCGGGAAACGCAACCGACCATCCCCACGTTCGGAGCAGATGCCAGCACGCGCTGGGAAGGAGCAACGCAGGGAACGTGATGCCGAGTCGACTGACACTCTGGATCGTCTCGTCGAACCCGGATCGGACGATGGTGATGACGAAGAGCGCGACGCCGACAGTGAGAGCAAGCGCCGAAATAAGTTGGCGAGCGGACCGGAACACCTAGGTCGGATTATTCCTCATCCTGTTCGTCGACACCGTCGTCGGCTTTGGTCGCGACATCATCGATCTCGATCGCGGAATCGTCCTCGAGGTCGTCCACGTCGTAGATGCGACCCCCGGTCCGTTCCTTGATCGGTCCGCGAGGCTTGTGCTCTTGTTGCGCCGTCTTCTTCCCGCGCAACCGTTTCGGTGGTGCTGGAGGACCGAAGTTCGCGCTGCGATCGCGACCCCCGGGTCCGGTCGGTGGACCACCGAATCCACCGCCGCCGGGGCGTGGGCCGCCGAATCCGCCGCCGCCGCCACCCATCGGGCGCGGGCCGCCGAAACCGCCACCGCCACCCGGACGTGGACCGCTGAAGCCACCGCCCCCGCCTGGTCGCGGAGCGAAACCGCCACCTGGTGGTCGCGGTGGACGATCCTCGCGCGCGCGCGCTTCGCTCACGGCGAGTGGACGTCCCTGGAAAGGTTGTGAATCGAACTTCCGAATCACTTCCTCGGCGACAGCGCGCTCCGCAAACTCAACGAATGCGAATCCGCGCGGACGACCGGTCTCGCGATCGACCGGCATGGCAACGTGGGAGGGCTCTGCGACGGCCGCGAAGTGGGCTCGAAGGTCCGCCTCGCTGGCGCTGTACGGCAGGTTTCCGATGAACAGACGGACCGCCAAGGTCTCCTCGTGAAAAATCCCGCTGATCGGGGTGGCGCTCGATTCTATCGCAAGTCGGGATCCGGCATTAGGGATTCGGGATCTGGATGGTTCCAGGTTCACAAGTGTTCCTGGTTCCTGATTCCAGGCTTCGAGGTTCAAGGGTTCCCGGTTCGGTGGCGGAAGAGCCCGGCGACCTCTGATGCAGGGATCGATTGGCGACTGCCGATCAGTCCAACCTGGTAGGCGGCGAGGCCGATGACCTCCGGGGCGGTCAAGCCGGCCGACCGCAGCTCGCGCACACCGGTATCGCCGGCTGACTTACTGAGCTTCTCGCCGCGCTCGTCATGGATGAGCGGATGATGCATGAAAATCGGCGCAATCCTGCGTCCCAGCATGCGGGCCAGCAGGATCTGGCGGCCCGTCGACGACACCAGGTCCCCGCCACGTATCACCAGCGTGACGCCCTGGCGGATGTCATCGACCGTAACCGAAAACTGGTAGGTCCACTGGCCGTCGCGGTCTCGGACAAGCAAATCTCCGCACTGTTCGGCTGGCGCCTGCGTCAAATGACCGAGCAGGGCGTCTTCGAACGCTTCCGTTTCATTGCCAAACCTCACCCTGATGCCTCGTCCCGGACCGGCCGGCAGGGCCCGCGACCGGCAGCGGCCGTCGTACCGTTCACCGCCGATGTCCTTGCGAGAGCATTCGCAGGCGTAGACCTCGGTCGTGGCGCGAAGCGAATCGAGCGCCTCTTCGTAGACCGCGGGACTGTCGCTCTGTCTGGGCACAGGGCTCAACCCAGCGTCCGGCTCGAACCCGAGCCACGCCAGATCCTGCAGCAGCGCCGCCTCGTACTCGGGACGACTCCGGATGCGATCGTGATCCTCGATGCGCAGCAGGACGCGGCCGCCGAGTGCACGCGCGATTCCCCACACGTAGATTGCGTTGACGACGTGCCCAAGGTGAAGGAATCCGGTGGGCGAGGGAGCAAAGCGGGTGAGTGGCGGCGCTGCGAGGACGGCCTCGAGCTGTGCGAGATCCGGGCGGAGCGAGGAGCCCATGTAATGGGGGACGGAGACTGGAGACCCGGCGTCAGTGCAGAATCAAGAATACGTGATCCCTTTTCTCAGTGCTCACGACGCGTTTCCTCCCGTCGATCGCGCGTTGACCGATCCCAACGGATTGCTCGCCGCTGGTGCCGATCTGTCGCCTGAACGCCTTCTCGATGCGTATACACACGGCATCTTTCCCTGGTTTGGTGAAGACGACCCGCTGCTGTGGTGGAGTCCCGACCCGCGGATGGTGCTCTTCACATCAGAAGTGCACGTGTCGCACTCGCTGCGCAAGACCATTCGCTCAGGCCGCCTGCAGATCTCGCTGGACAATTGCTTCACGCAGGTCATGGAAGGATGCGCCGCACCACGGCAAGGCCAGGACAGTACCTGGATCACGCATGAGATGACCGATGCATACTGTCGGCTCTTCGATCTCGGGTATGCGCACTCGGTTGAAATATGGGCCGGCAACGAGTTGGTTGGCGGGCTCTACGGTGTGGCCATTGGACGGATGTTCTACGGCGAGTCGATGTTCAGCCGGATCTCAGACGCTTCGAAGGTTGCTCTGGTTGCGCTGGTGAAGCAGATCGAGCGATGGGGCTTCCCATGCGTCGACTGTCAGATGTCCACGAGTCACCTGTTTTCACTTGGTGCGCGTGAAGTTTCGCGCGCCACGTTTCTGAGTCATCTGCGTCCGCTCGTGCGGCAGGAACCCGTGCCGGCTCCCTGGCGATTCGACGCCGACCTTCTAGGTAAAATGGGGTCGGGAGTCATTGGTTGAGGAAGATCCACTCCCGCCCCCATGACAGAAATGAGCCAGGACCCATCCTCCTCGATACTCATCGACCCGCGCAGCGACCAGAAGGTCGAGCGCCCGCGCATGTGGCGCGTGCTCCTGCACAACGACGACTACACCACGCAGGAATTCGTCGTGTGGGTTCTCGAGTCGGTCTTTCGCAAGCCCCGGGCCGAAGCCGTCGAGGTGATGCTGCACGTGCATCTGTCGGGCATGGGCGTTGCCGGCATCTACACGCACGACGTTGCGGAAACGAAACTCAGGAAAACGCGTCAAATGGCAGAGGAGCAGGAATTTCCGCTGCTCGTAACCATGGAGCCAGACACCGGACCCGAACATGAGTAAGACACCTGTTCCGTTTGCGCCGGAGACGCTCGAGACGATCCAGCGAGCCTTTCGCCTGGCGTCCGACCGTCGGCATGAGGAAGTGGGGCTCGAGCACCTGCTCCTTGCGATCACGGACGAGCCGCAGGCACGGCGCGTGTTGACGACGTGTGGCGCGGACCTCGACGTGCTGCGCCGGCAGTTGACCGACGTGCTTGCCCGCGCGTTCACGCCGGTTCCGGCGCCGACGCAGGTGGAACCGGAACCCACGCTCGGATTCGACCGCGTGATTCAGCAGGCGATGATGCACGCCGTGTCGTCGAGCGCCAAGCACGTCGAGAGTGGAAGCCTGTTGGTCTTTCTCCTTCAGGAAGAGGACAGTCACGCGGCGTATTTCCTCCGCTCACAGGGTCTCGAGCGACTCCTGCTGCTGCGCGTGCTCTCGCATGGCGGGAAGTCCGAGCCCGCCACGGCCACGCCGGCGGGAGGAGAGCAGGCGTCGCCATCGGATCCTCTGCAGGCGTACGCCTCCGATCTCGTTGCGCGAGCTGCGGCCGGCCAGATCGATCCGCTCATCGGGCGGACGCTCGAGATCGAGCGGATGGTCCAGGTGCTCTGCCGTCGTCGCAAGAACAACCCGTTGCTCGTTGGTGAGCCCGGTGTGGGAAAGACGGCGCTGGCCGAAGGTCTCGCCCTGCGCATTCATCAGGGCGAGGTCCCGGATGTGTTGAAGGGGGCGCGGGTGTTCGCGCTCGACCTCGGCGCGCTCGTTGCCGGCACGCGGTATCGCGGCGACTTCGAGGAGCGCGTGAAGCAGGTGCTCGATCGGCTCTCGAAGGAAGAGAACGCGATTCTCTTCATCGATGAGATCCACACGCTCGTTGGTGCGGGAGCCGCGTCGGGCGGTGCGATGGATGCCGGCAACCTCCTGAAGCCCGCGCTGGCCAGCGGCCAGCTGCGGTGCATCGGCTCGACGACGTTCAACGACGTCAAGCAGTCATTCGATCGCGATCGCGCATTGTCGCGCCGCTTCCAGAAGATCGACGTCCTCGAGCCATCGGAAGCGGAGGCGCTCGACATCCTGAAAGGCCTGCGACTGCACTACGAGTCGCATCACGGTGTGCAGTACGACGATGACGCGCTTGCTGCCGCAGTGTCGCTGTCCGCGCGTCATCTTCAGGATCTGCACCTGCCCGACAAGGCGATCGATGTGCTCGACGAGGCGGGCGCCGCCCAGAAGATGCTGCCCGCCGATCAACGAACCGGCCGAATCACCGCCGCGCAGGTGGAGCAGATCGTGGCCAAGATGGCCCGTGTCCCGGTTCAGAGCGTGTCGAGCGACGACAAGAGGGCGCTCGAGCGTCTCGACGTCGAGCTGAAGCACGTGATCTTCGGGCAGAACGGTCCGATCGACGAGGTCGCGTCCGCGATCAAGCTGTCGCGGTCAGGGCTGCGCGCGCCCGACAAGCCGATCGGCAATTTCCTGTTCGCCGGTCCGACCGGCGTCGGCAAGACCGAGCTGGCACGTCAACTCGCACGGGTCATGGGCATCGAGTTCATCCGCTTCGACATGTCCGAGTACATGGAGAAGCACGCAGTGTCCAGGTTGATCGGCGCACCGCCCGGGTATGTCGGCTACGAGGAGGGTGGGCTGCTCATCGACGCGATTCGCAAGGCGCCGCATGCGGTGCTCCTGCTCGACGAGATTGAGAAGGCGCACCCGGACATGTTCAGCATCCTGCTCCAGGTGATGGATCACGCGACGCTGACCGATTCGCACGGACGCAAGGCCGACTTCCGTCACGTCGTGCTGATCATGACGACCAATGCAGGTGCGCGTGACCTGTCCGATCGCCGTCTCGGCTTTGCCGAGCAGGGCAAAGGCGGATCGTCACGCGGCGCGCTCGAACGGACGTTCACGCCGGAGTTCCGCAACCGCCTCGATGCCACCGTCACCTTCGGCGCGCTCGGCACCGAGGAGATCGAGAAAGTCGTCGACAAGCAGATCGACGAAGTGCGAGGCATGATTGCGGCGAAGAAAGTGACGATCGCTGTCGACCCGGCGGCCCGCACGTGGCTGGCCAGGAAAGGCTTCGACCGCGCGTTCGGTGCGCGTCCGATGGCTCGCCTGATCGAGCGCGTGATCAAGAAGCCGCTCTCGGAGATGCTGCTGTTTGGATCGCTGGCCGATGCTGGCGGTGATGTGCGCGTCATCGTGGAGAACGACGACATCCGGTTGGTCACCGGTCAATGAGCCTGGCCGACGTCCGCCGCGAGTACCTCGGCCAGCCGCTCAGCGAGACAGAATCAGACGCCGATCCCTTCGCTCAGTTCGCGCGATGGTTCGAGCAGGCTCGCCAGACCGAGCTGGATGCGACGGCCATGGCGCTCGGGACGGCCACCCGCGAGGGCCGTCCATCGGTTCGCAACCTGCTGCTCAAGGGCGTCGACGATCGCGGCTTCGTTTTCTACACCAACTACCAGAGTCGAAAAGCGCACGAACTGGAAGCTACCGGTCGCGCCAGCCTTCTCTTCACCTGGCGAACCCTCGAGCGCCAGGTCCGTGTCGATGGTATGGTCGAACGAGTCACGGCTGCGGAGTCCGACGCCTACTTCGCGACCCGTCCGATCGAGAGCCGCTGGAGCGTCTACGCGTCGAAACAGAGCGAGGTCGTCGATAGTCGCGAGACGCTCGAACTGTTGTTCAACGCCGCGCGGGAACGATTCGAGAACGATGTCCCGAGGCCCGAATGGTGGGGAGGCTACCGCGTGATCCCCGACGAGTTCGAGTTCTGGCAGGGACGTCCCAGTCGGCTCCACGATCGATTGCGCTACCTGCGTCAGCCCGGTGGTGCCTGGCGCCGCGAACGCCTGGCGCCGTAGGTCGTGACCTCCCCCGTCCGCCCCGCATGATAGAGTGGCGCACATACGGCAGCGTTGCGCTGCTGTTCCGGATGCCCGGCAGTGGCCGGGAAAGGCTCGAATGGCGTTTCGAATCTGCATTTCCTCCCTTGCGGCTGACCGGCTGACGGTTGTCCGCGATCTCCTCCTCGCGCGTGCCCAGGGCAATCAGACTCTCCTTGTCGGGCCATCGCGCGGTGCCGCTGACGACCTGGCTCGCGATGTGGCCGCACGTCTGCCGGCCACATTGGGCCTGCAGCGATTCAGCCTGACGCAATTCGCCGCCCGCAATGCAATCGTCGCTCTGGCTCAGGAAGGTCACACGCCCAGCACATGGCTCGGGGCCGAGGCGGTTGCGGCGCGAGCTGCCTTTACTGCCACTCGCGAAGACGCGCTGCGCTACTTTGCGCCGGTTGCGTCAACGCCAGGGTTCCCGAGAGCGCTCGCCCGCACACTCCAGGAACTTCGGCTGGCAGGTGTGGACGCACGGCAGCTGGCGCGTGCATCGCGCGGAGGGGCGGACCTTGCGAATCTCCTCGAGCGCGTGGACGAGTCCTTCGCGCAGGCATCGAGCGTCGATCGAGCCGCGCTGTTTCGGACAGCCACTGAAGTCGTGACGCGGTCGCCGAGCATGCCGCTCGTCGTGCTCATCGATCTGCCAATCGATCGGCATGCCGAAGCGGCCCTCATCGAAGCGCTCATCGCGCGGTCCGATACCGCGGTGGCAACCATGCCGCTGAGCGATCGCGAGGGCATTGCTCGCCTCGAGGCCATGGGGGGCGTAGTCGAGATCGTCGAACCGGCTGCGCGTGCGAGCAGCGATCTCGCATGCCTGCGCCGGCATCTGTTCAGCCGTGAAGCGCCTCCCGAGCGTGCACTGGACGGCTCACTGGAGTTCTTTTCCGCTCCGGGCGAGGGACGGGAAGCGGTCGAGATCGCTCGTCGAATCCTGCGCGAGGCTCGCGCCGGTGTGCGTTTCGATGAGATGGCGATTCTGGTGCGATCGCCGCAGCACTACGTCGGCCTGATCGAGCACGCACTGCGGCGCGCAAGGGTGCCAGCATGGTTCGGTCGTGGCACTCGCCGGCCACTGATCGCCGGCCGTGCGTTTCTCGCGCTGCTGGCCTGCGCGGCTGAAGATCTCTCGGCCTCGAGATTTGCCGAGTACCTGTCGTTCGCGCAGGTGCCGGTCGAGGGTGATCGCGCAGAAGGCGTTTGGACATCGTCGCGGGATGAAGCGTTCGGGCGCGTTCAGTCCGCCGCCCGGGAGAGCGACGATATCGAGCAGGACTCAGGTTCCGAGTCAGAGGTCTCCAACCCCGAGTCATCCGGGTCGGTGTTCGCCGGGACGCTGCGGGCGCCGTGGCGGTGGGAAGCGCTGCTCGTCGATGCTGCCGTTATCGGGCGCGATGTCACGCGGTGGACACGTCGTCTCGAGGGCAAACACGCCGAGCTCGAGCGGCAGATTCGCGAAGCGACGCGCGATGACGGCGGTGATGACGCCAGGGTTGCCGGTCTCAGGCAAATTCAGCGACAGCTCACGCATCTGAAGTCGTTTGCGCTGCCGATCGTCGGAGAAATGGCTGGCTGGCCATCGTCGGCGGCATGGGGTGAGTGGCTCGACCGTTTCGAGGCCCTCACGCCACGAGTGTTGAAGCACCCCGCTCATGTCCTGCGCGTGCTCGCGGACCTTCGCCCGATGGGAGAGATCGGGCCGGTCGATCTCGACGAAGTGCGGCGCGTGCTCTCCGAACGCTTGCTGACGATAGAGTCGGAGCCGCCGGCGTATCGCTACGGACGCGTGTTCGTTGGAACACCGGAGCAGGTTCGCGGCCGGTACTTCAAGGTCGTGTTCGTTCCGGGCCTGGCCGAGCGCATGTTCCCGCAGAAGCCGCGAGAAGACCCGATGATGCTCGACGGCGTGCGTGAAGCCGTGGACCCTGCACTCCCGACGCAGCGTCAGCGGCTGGCATCGGAGCGCCTTCTGCTGCAACTGGCCGCTGGCGCCGCGTCTGACCGCCTCTACGTGTCGTATCCGCGCATCGAGCTGAGTGAGTCGCGGGCTCGCGTGCCCTCGTTCTACGCGCTCGATGTGATGCGTGCGGCCACTGGCCGGGTGCCACACCACGACGAGCTCGAGCAGCGGGCCCGCGAAGCCGGCGACGCGACCCTGGCATGGCCCGCTCCCTCGACACCGGAAGACGCGATCGACGACCAGGAGCACGATCTGGCGGTGCTGCGACGGCTGCTGAATGAAACCAATCCCGACGCCGTCAAAGGGCACGCGCACTACCTGTTGAAATTGAACGAATGCCTGCGGCGATCAGTTGTGGATCGATGGGCGCGCGGCCAGCGCCGCTGGTCGCCGAACGACGGGTTGACGCGCGTCCAGCCCTACACGAAGGAAGCGTTAGCGGCCCAGCGCCTGAACCGGCGTTCGTATTCGGCGTCAACGCTGCAGTTGTTCAGCGCCTGCCCGTATCAGTTCGTGCTGTCGGCCGTCTATCGTCTGCGCCCTTTCGAGCAGCCGGAACCGCTGCAGCGCATGGATCCGCTGACGCGCGGCAGTTTGTTTCACGAGATCCAGGCGCGTTTCTTCCGAACGCTTCAGTCGAGCGCGGCGCTGCCGGTGACCTCCGACACCACGGATGCAGCCAGGACAGTAATGGACGACGTGATCGAACGAGTCGGCGCCGCCGCGCACGACGAGTTGGTGCCGGCGGTGGAGCGTGTCTGGCAGGACGAACTGGCCGGCATCAGGCGCGATCTGCACGCCTGGCTGGAGTACCTCGCGCGGGACGGCGAGGAATGGTTGCCGCTCTATTTCGAGCTCGGATTCGGCGAGGTACCCGGCGAGCGGGATGACCATAGCGTTCGCGCCGACGTGACCCTCGACGGGCGATTCAGGTTGCGCGGAGCGATCGATCTCATCGAGGAGCACAGGCAGACGCGGACGCTGCGTATCACCGACCACAAGACAGGGCGCAGACCCGAGCGCATCGAGAAGGTCCTGATCGGCGGAGGAGCCGTGCTGCAGCCGGTTCTTTACTCGATGGCGGTCGAGACCGCGCTCGCGCGCGACGTGAGTCACGGGCGTTTGTTCTACTGCACGTCCACGGGCAGTTTCTTCTCGCATCCCATTCTGCTCGACGAGCGCTCGCGTGCGGCTGGCCTCGAGGTGCTCGAGGTGATCGACCGGGCCATCGAGAGCGGATTTCTCGCGGCCGCGCCGACAGAGGAAGCATGCGGCCGCTGTGACTTCCGGCCGGTGTGCGGGTCGGATGTGTTCCGCCGCGTTGCCCGCAAACCGCAGGAGAACCTGGCGGACCTTGCGGCACTACGGAGCCGGCCATGACCCCGGACGAGGCAGCGCGACAGCGCATTCATCACGCGATCGATGAGACCCTCGTTGTCGAGGCGGCCGCCGGGACTGGCAAGACGACGGAGCTCGTGCGCCGCATCGTGCGCGTGCTGGCCGAAGGGCGTGCCGATGTCCGCGAGATTGTCGCCGTCACGTTCACCGAGAAAGCCGCAGGGGAGTTGAAGCTACGCCTCAGGCAGCAACTCGAGGAGTCGCGACGCGACACGCATGCCCCCGAGGTTCAGGCGCGACTCGATGGTGCCGTTCAAAACCTGGAAGAGGCCCACGTCAGCACGATTCACGGGTTCTGCGCGGACCTGCTTCGTGAGCGCCCGGTCGAAGCGGCGATCGATCCGCTTTTTCGCGTGTTGACGGAAGGGCAGGCTGAGTCGCTGTTCAACGAGGCGTTCGCAGGCTGGTTTCAGGAAGCGCTTTCCGATCCGCCAGAAGGGGTACGGCGCTCGCTACGTCGTGCGAGCCGCGGTGCCCGTCCCGGCGACGTGGACGAGGACGGTCCGACGGAGCGTCTGAGACGAGCGGGCTTCGCGCTCACCGAGTGGCGCGATTTCCGCGAGGCCTGGACCCGCGAACCCTTCGATCGATCGGAGGCGATTGCGCACCTCGTCGATCTGGTCCACGAGCTGGCCGACCGCTCGAAGTCGCCGTCGTACGCCGGAGACAACCTGTATGTCGACACCGAGCCCGTCAGGAGGCTCAGCCGCGATCTGCGACGCCTGGCGCGACCTGCGCAGGACGAGGACCTCGACGAGTTGGAATCGCTGCTCGTCGAACTGCGCAGGAATCGCGATGTCAAGCGGGCGCGTAAGGGAAGTGGACCGACCTACGCGAAAGGCGTCACGCGAGCGCAGGTTCTCGATGCACGCGAACGACTCCTGCTGGCGCTCGACGACTTTCAACTGCGTGCCGACGCCGACCTGTCTGCGCTGTTGCAACAGGAGCTGATGACATGCGTGGACAGATATGAAGAGTTGAAAGCGCGCGAGGGAGCGCTCGACTTTCTCGATCTGCTCGTGCGAGCGCGCAATCTGATCAAGACCGATGCGGAGGTTCGTGCCCACTTCCAGGGTCGCTTCCGGCGGCTCTTCATCGACGAATTCCAGGACACCGATCCACTGCAGGCAGAACTGCTCCTGCTGCTCGCTGCGGACGATCCCGCGGAGACGGACTGGCGGCGTGTCACCCCGACCGCGGGCAAGCTCTTCATCGTTGGCGATCCGAAGCAGTCGATCTATCGGTTCAGGCGCGCAGACGTGGATGTCTATCGGCGCGTCTGCGAGCAGCTCGAGGAGCGCGGCGCCAAGCGCATCGAGCTCACCCGGAGCTTCCGAGGCACGCCCAACATCCAGCAGCTGGTCAACGCCGCATTCGAACCCGTGATGGACGGCGATCGCGACACCCATCAGGCGCGATACGTGCCGCTCGAACCGTCGCGTCTCGATCATCCGGGTCAGCCATCGGTTGTCGTCCTGCCCGTGCCGGCTCCGTACGGCCAACGCTTCATCGCAGCACGCGAGATCGAGCGCTGTCTTCCCGACGCGGTCGGCGCGTACGTCGACTGGTTGGTGAAGAGCAGTGGCTGGACGGTGACCGAACGGCACGCCCCCGGCCGACGCATCCCGATCGAGCCACGGCACATCTGCATCCTGTTCCGCCGCTTCGTCAGCTACGGCGAAGACATCACCCGGGCCTACGTCGAGTCGCTCGAAGCACGCGGTGTCAAGCACCTGCTCGTGGGCGGCAAGGCCTTTCACGATCGCGACGAGATCGAAACACTGCGAGCCGCGCTGATGGCCATCGAATGGCCGGACGATCAGCTCTCGGTATTCGCGACGTTGCGCGGTGCGCTGTTCGCCATTGGTGATGAAGAGCTGCTCGAGTACCACAGCATCGGGGGCCGCTTTCACCCTTTCCGGATCCCTGAGTCCCTTCCCACTGGTCTTGAACCGATTCGCGAAGCACTGACGCTGCTGCGTGCTTTGCACGCTGAGCGGAACCGTCGTCCTGTCTCCGACACGATCACGGCGCTGCTCGATCACACACGAGCGCATGTCGGCTTCGTCCTCCGTCCTGGCGGGGAGCAGGCGCTGGCGAACGTGCTGCACGTCTCCGAGCTCGCCCGGCAGTACGAGCTCGAAGGTGGGATGTCGTTCCGCGGGTTCGTGGAGGCGCTGCGCGAGGCGGCGCAAGGTGGACAGGCCGCTGAAGCACCGATTCTCGAAGAGGGCAGTGACGGTGTGCGCCTCATGACCGTGCACAAGGCGAAGGGGCTCGAGTTCCCCGTGGTGATCCTGGCGGATATCACCGCGCGGCTCACGCCGTGGGACGCGAGCCGTCACGTCGATCACGGCCGCAGCTTGTGTGCGCTGCGAATCGGAGGGTGGTCCCCCAAGGACCTCAACGATCACAAGGCCCTGGAACTCGCACGCGAGCAGAAGGAAGGAGAGCGCGTGGCGTACGTGGCGGCCACACGCGCGCGCGACCTGCTCATTGTTCCCGCCGTTGGCGACGAGCCCTACACGGAAGGGTGGGTCTCACCGCTGAACGCGGCAATCTACCCGGCCGAGACGGAAAGGCGTGTCCAGAGCAACGCGGAGGGGTGTCCGCAGTTTCAGAGCAAGGACTCCGTCCTCTCGCGTCCCAATGGTGATCCGGCTTCACGCTCGACGGTGTGTCCAGGCGAGCATCGAATCGCGTCGTCACATACGGTGGTCTGGTGGTCGCCGGAACCGCAGGCGCTGTCGCTGAACGTGCAAGCGCCGTTTGGTCTTCGCCGTGACGACCTGATCGTCAAAGACGTGCACCCGGACATCCTGCGACGCGGACTCGCTGAGTACGAAAGCTGGAAGGCCGAGCGGGCTGCCGACGTCGAGTCTGCCAGCCAGGCGTCGATCGACGTGATCACCGCAACCCAGGCAGCCACGCTCGACAAGGCCGGTATCGATGAGGTGCCGGTGACCGTCGTGGCGACCAGCGCTGAGACTTCACGTCCGGCCGGCGTGCGCTTTGGTTCGCTCGTTCATGCGCTCATCGCCGACGTGCCCCTCAACGGCGACAGCGATCGAGTGCTCCTGAGTTTGTCGGATGCGCACGGTCGAATCCTGGGTGCGACCCGGGAGGAGATTGTCGCGGCCCGCGAGGCGGTGGCCACACTGCTTCGCCACCCACTTCTTGTTGCCGCGGCACGCGCCGAACGGGAAGGGCAGTGCTACAGGGAGACGCCGGTGACCTACCGGCTCGAATCCGGCGTGCTCATCGAAGGTTACGTCGACCTTGCCTATCGTGACGGCCACTCGGTTGTGGTCGTTGATTTCAAGACCGATCGCGAACTGGACGGGGGGATTGAGGGGTACCAAAAAATCGAACGTTACCAAAAACAGGTGTCACTTTATGCCACCGCAATTGGCCGAACGGCCGGGCTACCGACACAAGCATTCCTGATGCGCGTGTAAAAAACCGGAAAACATTGAATCGGTCGGCTTGGCCCGCAAGTTGCTCTTATCACGGCTGGAGGGTAGCCCGGTGCTGATTCGATTCACTGAGTCGGTTCGAGTTCGAGTGTGGGGCAAGGAAATGAGCCGCTTCCGGAAGGGCGAAGTTCACGCTGTTCCGACTGCTGTGGCTGGTGTTCTCCTCGCTCAGGGCTGCGCCGAACCGGTCGACGACGCGACGGCGCACGAGACTGCGCTCGCGAGCTAGTCGCGCTGCGCCAGCCGCCGGTCGAGATCGGCAATCGCCTGCTCGAGCATCGCGCGATGCGCGGGCGCGCAGGCGTGCTGGAGATCGGTGAGCGCCTTGGTTCGAGCGAGCATCAACGTCGCGCGTTCAGCGCGACGCTGAGCATCTGCCGGATCGAAAACGGCTGCCGTAGTCGACCGGCTCGCGGCTTCCTCCTGCTGTGATTCGACGGCCTTACTCTCCCACCCTCGTGCCATCTGGACTCTTTCTACCGGCCACTTAGGGTTCGAAGTCCCGGGATTATCGAGACTTATTTTGCGTGCGCGGCAGCCCGCTCAGCCGGGGCGACGGCCATCAGGTCCGCGTGGCCGGACACGTGCGCTTGAACGATCTGCTCAGCCTGCGAGACCGCCCCCTCGTCGCCCGCCCGATACACGGCATTGGCCTCGATCAGCTCCTTCTGCGACGGCGGAGTCGAGTCAGTACTGTCGTAGATGGCAGCCACGGGACAGGCCGGTACGCACGCACCGCAGTCGATGCATTCATCGGGGTGAATGAACAGCATCGACGTGCGCTCGAACTCCGGTTCGTCCTTTCGCGGATGGATGCAGTCGACCGGGCATACATCGACGCAGGCAGTGTCCTTGGTCCCAATGCAGGGATCTGTGATGATGAACGGCATGGCAGTGAGCTTATAACGAAACAGCGCCCGACATGGCGAGGCTCCGTCCCTCATCGGGCGCAAAATTGAGCCGGAGCCGGTATTCCCTCTTGAGCAGCAACAGGTTCATTGCCAGCTGGACGACCACCGCCGCAGCCGAGATGTACCAAATCCACCGAAGCGCGAAGCCGGGGGTGCCGGCAAGCAGCAGCACCGGTACCGCGACGATGACGATCCGCGCAACGGACGTGATGAGCGACGGTATCGTGTTCCCCATCGCCTGGAACATGCTCGAGCTCACGAAGATTACACCCGATGCGACGAAGTTGAAGGCAACGATGTGCAGGTATTCCTCACCGACGAGGATTGCCGCCGGATCGCTCGTGAAGACGCGCACCATCAGGTCGCCCCAGAGCCACACTCCGAGCGCAAGCACCAGCATCGACGCGGCCGCGATCCCGGCGCCGGTCCTGAAGGTTGCGCGCACGCGCGCCGATTGCTTCGCGCCGAAGTTCTGACCGGCCACAGGGCTCACGGCGAACCCGAGAGCGACAACCGGCAGGAAACACGCCTGCAGGATCCGCATGCCGATGCCGAAACCTGCCTGCGCCGCCGCACCAAACGGTCTCGTGACTGCGTACACGAGCAACAGATACACCGCCATCAGCGCGAACTCCGCGCCCGCCGGAAGACCGATCTTCAGCATGTCTCCCCAGAGCTTGACACGCGGGCGCCATTCGCCGGGCGTGAACTTCAAATACGCGTCGGCCGGCAGGAAATAGAGCGCCATCCACACGACGCCGATGGCAATCGCGAGGAGGGTCGCGATCGCGGCGCCGGCGACGCCAAGCGGACGCCCGATGCCCCAGCCGAAAATCAGCACGGGGGCGAGCACGATGTTGATGATCACCGTGGCGGTCTGGACGATCATCCCGGGGCGGAAGTTACCCGTTCCTCGCAGTGCCGCGCCCATCGCGATCAGGCCGAACTGCAGTGCCATGCCTGGAATGAACCACAGGAGGTACTCACTCGTGAGCGCCGCCGTTGCCGCGTCCGCGCTGAACGCGCGGGCATAGCTGTCCCGCAGCAGCATGGCGATCGCCAGGAACAGCGCGCCGACGACCAGGGACAGCACCTGCGCCTGGTTGAAGACCACGTTCGCCTGAGCCTGATCGCGACGTCCAGTCGCGTGCGCGACGAGCGTCGTCGTCCCGACGCCCAGCATCTGGGTCGCAGCGAGGACGATGAAGGTGAGGTTGCCACTGACCGCTACAGCTGCAACCGCTTCCGTGCCCAGTCGTCCGACCCAGTAGAGATCGACCAGCACGTACAACGTCTGGAAAATCATGCTGACCAGCATGTAGCTGGTCGTCCGCAAGAGATGCCCGGTCAGCGATCCGGTCGTCAGATCCTGCACGTCTATCCTCGGTGTAAACGCATAGCTTACCTTGACCCTTTGGAAATCTGTGAGATAGACTCGGGCCCCGACTGTGCACAACGGGTCCCCGCCGGCCACGATCCTCGTGAAATCTTCCGCGCTCGAAGGAAACTTCCGGGTTGAACTGGTGCAATTCAACAAGGTAACGTGTGCCAAATCAGTGGGATCGGCACGGGCGGCCAACAGCCGCCGCGTTGGAGGACGCATATGAAACGCGTGTATGGGCTTGTCGCAATCTCGATCTTCTTCATCTCTTGTACGCAGGCGCCCCCGCCCGCACCTGCGGCTCCCGCCGCGAAGCCGTACGGCACGCTGGCGCAGATGATGCGCGGCATCCCGTTCCCCAACTCGAACATCATTTTCGATACGCAGACGACCGACCCGGCGGCCGCACAGAAACCACCTGAAGCCGGCGCGCCTGCGTCGCAGACGTTTGCCGGCGTGTACGGCGGATGGCAGGCAGTGGAGAACGCGGCGATTGCGCTCCAGGAAACCGCCACTCTGCTGCTGGTCCCAGGGCGTATGTGTGAGAACGGCAGACCTGCTCCGGTCGATCAGGAGGACTTCAAGAAGTGGACGCAAGGGTTGGCCGATGCCGGCGCCGCTGCCCTCAAGGCTGCCCAGGCGAAGAACATGGACCAGATGATCGAGGTCAGTGGAACGGTTTCCGATGCCTGCGCTGCCTGTCACGAGAAGTATCGCGACACGCCGAAACAGCCGGAAGATCGCTGCATTCCGTAACGCACGCAGACGGGATACCTCGAGGACACTGAATGGCCGAGTTCATGATGCCGTTGCGCGATTTGTTCTTCTGGGTCAGTGAGTTCCCAACGAGCATCGCGATCCGTGAGTCGTTGTACGTCTCTCCCTATCTGACGGTGGCGCACGTCGTCAGCATGTGCCTGTTCGCGGGTCTCATCGTGATGATGGATCTCCGGCTGCTCGGCGTCGGCAACATGCGCACGCCGTTCTCTGAGGTGCAGAAGCGCCTCTTCCCGTGGCAGATGCTGGGCATGGGGTTGAGCTCGAGCACCGGGCTGACCCTGGCCTACTCCGATCCGATGCGCTTCTACGTCAACATCTTCTTCTGGACGAAGATGCTGGTGATGGTCCTCGCGGGCATCAACGCCATGGCATTCCACTACATTACGTACAACTCGGTGATGACGTGGGATACCAGGGAGACCACGCCGTTTGGGGCCAAGTTGTCGGGTGCGCTTTCGATCGTCATGTGGGCAATCGTCATCGTCTCGGGACGGCTCATCCCGTACAACTGGTTCCAGAACTGATCAGGAGTCGGACTGAATGCTTCAACCGTTCTTCGACTGGATGCAGGCGCTGCCGATCAGCCAGGCCATCGGCTCATCGATCTGGGTCTTCCCGCTCGTCCAGGCGATCCATCTCGTCTTCCTTGCCCTGTTTGCCGGCGCCATCCTGATCGTCGATCTCCGGCTCCTCGGCTTGGGCATGAGGCGTCAGCCAGTGTCGGAGGTTGCGCGTGACGCCCGCCCGTGGCTCGTCCTCGGCTTCCTTGGGATGGTGGCCACCGGCCTCCCTCAGCTGATGCAGAACGCGTCGCGCGAGTATTTCAGCGAGTTCTTCTGGTACAAGATGTACCTCATCGCCATCGGTTTGATTCTGATCGTCACCATTCGCCGCAAGATGACGCAGGTGGACGAGCCAAGTGCCGTCGGGAAGGTCGTGGCCCTGGTCTCGATCGCGATCTGGACGGGTGTCGTGATCAACGCGCGCTTGATCGGGCTGTTTACGTAAGCAGGTAGTCCGAGGCAGCAGGTGATCCCGCCCGCTGCCTGCCTGTTGCTAGCGGTCGGCTGTTTCCGGGACCTTGCCCAGTCCGGCTGCCAGCAGGAAGGCCCCGAGGGCCAGTGCGCAGACGACGGTCAGAGCAATCACGCACCAGATCAGCCACCAACCGGGACCGGTGCCGCGTTCGCTCGCGACTGCCATGGTGGGGACGAGGTTCATCCCGAGAATCACGTTCACGATACCAAGCGCGATTACCACGATTCCTGCAACAATCCACACATTGCGGTTCATGCCTATGAGTCTCCAGAGTCCTCTGTCGCGGCCGGCCGATTATAACGTGTCAGGCCGGGCGCGCGCCGCGCGATCGGGATTCCGATGCCTTGCGGTGGTGATGGTGTTGGCGTTGGTGATCTGGACGCCGAGTGCACCCGCGGCTCAGGAATCGACTCTGCGCGTGTTCTCCTCGAATGGGGTGAAGGCTGCGCTCGAACGGCTGCAGGTCGAAAGCGAGCGTGCGGCGGGACGTCCGCTGAACATCACGTTCGGCACCTCCGCCTCGACCAAGCAGCGCGTGCTTGCCGGTGAAACCTTCGACGTCGCGATACTCACCGCTGACGCGATTGACGAGCTCGCGGCGGCGGGTAAGGTCGTTCGTCCGTCGACAATGAAGCTGGGAAGGTCAGGTATTGGCATTGGCGTGCGCGCCGGCATGGCGAAGATGGACATCACCACGCCCGACGCACTGAAGCACATCTTCTTTGCCGTGCGGTCTGTCACGTATGCGGGTGATGGCGCGAGCCGGCCATTCATCGAACGGATGTTCGGGACGCTCGGCATCACCGAGACGATGGAGTCGAAGACGATTCTCGAGCAGGGTTCGGTGCGCGCGGCGGCGAGAGTCGTGCAGGGCGACGCCGACATGCTGATTACTCTCATCAGCGAGATCGTCCCGGTTCCGGGCATGGAGCTCGCCGGACCGCTCCCGTCCGAGTTCCAGGACTATGTGTCGTTCGCGGCTGCCGTCGGATCGAGCGCGCAGAACGCGGACGCCGCAGCGAAACTCGTCGCATTTCTCTCAGGTCATCATGCATCGCCTGCGTTCACGGCGAGCGGAATAGAGCGATAACTCTTTTTTAGAGGACCAGCAATGAAACAGCTAGCGTTGCTTGTTGCCGTGGGCGCCCTGCTTGCGACCCAGGCGAGTGTGTCAGCGTTGATCCCCGAGCAGGTGAGCGTCGAGACCGGGTTGGTGGCAGGCACCGCCGCACCAACCCCGAACGTTCGCATGTTCAAAGGCATTCCCTACGCCGCCCCGCCGCTCGGAGACAACCGGTGGAAGGCGCCGCAGCCGGCCGCCAAGTGGGAAGGCGTGCGCAAGGCCGACGCGTTTGGCAACCGCTGCCTCGCTGGCGGAGGTGGTGGCGGCGGACGCGGACGGGGTGGGGCGCCGGCGGCTCAGGGGAGAGGCAACGCACCCGCTGCACCAGCCGCTGCGGCACCGCCCGCTGCACCCGCACAACCCCCGCAGACCGAGGATTGCCTGTACCTCAACGTCTGGACGAGCGCCAACGCGGCAACCGATCGCCGGCCGGTGATGGTGTGGATCTACGGGGGAGGATTTACCGGCGGCTCGGGATCGGAACAGCGATACGACGGCGAGCGGCTCGCCGCCAAGGGTCCGGTCGTCGTCACCTTCAACTATCGACTTGGTGTGTTCGGGTTCCTCGCCCACCCCGAGCTCTCGAAGGAGTCCGGCCGCAACGCGTCGGGCAACTACGGGATGATGGATTCGATCGCCGCGCTGCAATGGGTCAAGCGCAACATCAGCGCCTTTGGCGGCGACCCGAACAACATCACGGTGTTCGGCGAGTCGGCAGGCGCCATCATGACGTCGGCTCTGATCGGATCACCGCAGGCCAAGGGACTGTTCCAGCGTGCCATCACGCAGAGCGGCGCGTGGATGGGACTGCAGATGGCCAGGATGGATACGCGCGCCGCGCGTGAGCAGGCTGGTACCAAGGCGCTTGCCGATATGGGAGTTGCCTCGATTGCCGACCTGCGCAAGAAGTCGACGGAGGAGCTGGCGTCCGGGCTTCGAGCGCCGGCTGGCCTGGTGATCGACGGCTACCTGATTCCCGAGGATCTCTCGACCACATTCGCGCAGGGCCGGCAGAATGAGGTGGACGTGCTCGCGGGTTCGAATGAGAACGAGGGAACCTTCTTCCAGTTCGGCGGACCGATGGCCGCCGAGCCGTTCCTCAACCAGTCGAAGCAGCGGTTCGGAGAGCTCATCGACGGATTCCTGAAGCTCTATCCTGCGGGAAGCGACGCGGAGGCGAACACGTCCTACCTCGCGGCCTATGCCGACGAGACGTCGTGGAACATGCGGCAGTCGGCCGTCGCGCAGACGCGCCGCGGCAAGAAGGGGTACGTGTACTACTTCACTCGTGTGCCGCGGGGCGCGGATGGGAAGCCGTCGCCGCGTGGCGCCACGCACACGGCGGAGATCCAGTACGCCTTCAACAACCCGACCGGATTGAACTGGGATGACGTCGACAAGAAGCTCGCCGACACGATGTCGTCGTACTGGGTGAACTTCGCGGCCACGGGCGATCCGAACGGTGCCGGATTGCCGAAGTGGCCGGAGTTCAAGTCGATGTCGGACGGTCGTGTGATGGTGCTGGGAGATACGTTGCAGCTCGAAACCACTGCACCGGCGACCAAGCTGGCGTTCTTTGATTCGGCCTACGCCAGGCTCATGAAATAAACCATTTCAAGATCTTTGATTAGTGATTATCGATTCGTTGGTGATCGAAGATTGTTGATCCTTGAATGAAATCAACGATCGGCCATCAACAATCACCAACCAATCACAAATCAAAAATCAAAGATCAAGAATCAGTTACCCGGTCCTCCGGCACGCCCCGCAGCCGGAATCAACCCACCAGGCCCGGTTTCTCCGATCGGCTGTCCGCCGACGCCCAGCCCATCCTGCACCGGACGGCGCGGGCGAATGATGCCGCGCTTCAGGTCGGCAGCCACCTTTTCGTCTTCGGCGCGTTCCGCACCGAGCGACTGCCGGATGGCGTAGTTACCTTCGTGGCAGTCGTAGGGGAGAAGCACCCCGCCGTCGAGCGGCGTCAATGGCAGCGACAGCGTGAACGGCCGTTCGTATGTCACCGGATCGTCGACCGTGATCTGGTATTGGAGGAGCTGATCTGCGACGCGCTTGAAGCGTTCCGTGATCTTCATCTTGTCGCTGTGACGCAGGCCGTTGCCGTTCGGACCGATGCTGGTCTTGTCCGTCAGGTTGGTGGTTTCGACGACGAGCTCGTCGCCCTCCCAGCGTGCGCGGGAGTCGCCCATGAACTGCCGGATGGCCTGGCCGATATGAGGACGGCCATCGGTGTAGAACACGCGCGAGTCGTGAATCATCTCGTAGCTGATCGCGACCATGCCAGGCGCCTGCACGATGCGATTGCCGTTTCCGTAGATGACTCGCATCACCGAACCGACAATCCCGCGCGTGATGCAGCGGTCGTAGAGCGTAAAGTCCTCGGTCGAGTTGAATGGACCGTTGCCGAATGTGCCCTGGTCGCGAGGAGCGCGCCGCTTCTGAGCCTCGGCCGTGAAGGCCGGCGTGCGGCCGTCTGGCGGATCGACGATCAGTGAGGTCTGACGGAACGCCCGCCGCGCGAAGTCGCCGCGGAACGATCCCACGGCGTTCTCAGCGTTGCTGATGCCGGTCTTGATCTGCTTCTCTCTGGCCGCGAATTCCTCGTCGTTCAGATAGAGCCGGTCGCCGAAATTCTGCGGTCGCGACATCGGCATCGTGGCATCGTCGCTGCTCCAGACGCCCTGCAGATCGGGATCGCCCCAGGGTGTCTTCGGAACGGTGTACGGGATCGGAGCAGCGCCGTTGTAGGCCGTCACGACCAATGGCGGTGTCGCACCGTTCTGAGCAGCACGGTTCTGACCGGACACCGGCAGCGACGCCATTACCGCCAGCGTCATGGTGACCGCCGCACCCAGTGACGCCACAACGCTCCTACCCATCAGCAACTCTCCCTTCGCTTCTCGATCCTACCGCTCCTGATCACCCTCAGCTGGCGCGCCAGCGCGTCCTCCTGCCGGAGCGGCCGGTGCCGCCGCTGCGGGGCCGGCTCCGCCAGCCCTGCCGCCGCCTCCTGCCTGCGGGTTGCCGTCCTGGACCGGTCGCCGGGGACGGACGATGCCGCGCTTGAGATCGGCTTCGAGCGCGCGATCCTCAGCGCGCTCGGCGCTGAGTGACTGCATCAGCGCCAGGTTGCCCTCGTGACAATCGTAGGGCAGCAGGATGTTGCCCTCGAGTGGTGTGAGCGGCAGCGACAGCGTGAACGGGCGCGCGTAGGTCACCGGGTCGTCCACTGTGATCTGATACTGGATGACGTCGTCGGCCACGCGCTTGAAGCGTTCCGTGATCTTCATCTTGTCGCTGTGACGCAGACCGTTGCCGTTCAGGCCGATGCTCGTCTTGTCCGTGAGGTTCGTGGTCTCGACGACCAGTTCCTCACCTTCCCACCGCGCGCGTGCATCACCCAGCAGCTGCTGGATGCTCGGAGAAATGTGCGGCCGCCCGTCTGTGTAGAGCACGCGCGTGTCGTGAATCATCTCGTAGCTGATGGCGACCATTCCGGGCGCCTGCACGATCCGGTTGCCGTTCCCATAAACCACGCGCAGCACTGAGCCGACAATCCCGCGGGTGATGCACCGGTCGTACATTGTGAAGTCTTCGGGTGTGTTGAAGGGGCCATCGCCGAAGGTGCCGCGGTCGCGCGGCGCTCGCCGTTTTTCGGCGGCTGGCGTGAAGGCGGGTATGCGGCCGTCGGGCGGGTCGACGATGATCGATGTTTGCCGGAAGGAGCGCCGCGCGTAGTCGCCGCGGAAGGTGCCGATGGCGTTCAACGCGTTCTGGATGCCCTGCTGAATTTGCTTCTGACGAGCCGCCCATTGCTCGTCGGATTGATAGAGGGTGTTGCCCAGATCGACGGGCCGTGACATCGGGATGCCGCTCGTGTCGTCGCTCGACCAGACACCCTGCAGATCCGGATCACCCCAGGGCGTCTTCGGTACGACGTAGTTGGTGGCCGGCCCGTCGTTGTACGCGGTGATTACGAGTGGCGGCGCCGATGTGCTCTGGCCGGAAAGGGGCAGGGAGGCCAGCGCGGCAATCGTGAGGGCAAGGCTGATCGATGCAAGCGTGCGGATCATCATGTATGACTCCACTTCGGCGACCGGAAATCGATGACTGCGTGCGTATTATACGGCCGCAGCCGGCGGCCCACTGACCGGGCTGGCGGCAGGGCGTCGAGTCGTCAATGCGATAGAATTTTTGGCGCAGATTGGGCGAAGGTGAGCGAGCCCGTCGTGACGGATTCAGAGAGAAGAGGACACCCTTGATGCGTAGATTCAGCGTATCCCTGTTGATTGCGGTCACTCTTGGGTTGGCGGCGCTGGCCGCTCAGTCTGGCAATTCCCGGAGCAGTCGAACCGCGAAGCCGTACACGACGTGGACCGCATATCAGGGCGGGCCGCATTCGTCGCAGTACTCGGCTCTCGACCAGATCAACAAGTCGAACGTGTCGCGCCTCGATGTGGCCTGGACTTACCCGGTCAACGGCAACATCACCTTCAATCCGATCATCGTCGACAACGTGATGTACGTGCAGGGCTCCGGCAACGCGATCGTGGCCCTCGATGCGGCGACTGGCAAGGAGATCTGGACGCACCCGAACCAGGGAGCCATAGGAGGGCGTGGCCTCAACTATTGGGAAAGCGCCGATCGATCGGATCGGCGGCTTCTGTATCTGAATGCCGGTCACCTGACGGCGATCAACGCGCAGACTGGCGAGACGATTACCTCGTTCGGCACCGGCGGGCGCGTCGATCTTCGCGTGGCGCTGTGGCGGGAAGCGCGCAATCCGCTGCAGACCAGCAACCCCGGGCGGATCTTCGAGAACCTGATCATCGTCTCGTTGCCGGCACAGGGCGCTGGCTATGCCTCGACGCCCGCCGACGTGCAGGCCTACGACGTCCGCACCGGGAAGATCGCCTGGGTTTTTCACAGCATTCCGCATCCCGGCGAGTTCGGCTACGACACCTGGCCGGAGGGCGCGTACAAGACGGCGGGCGGGGTGCACAACTGGAGCGAGTTGACGGTCGACACCCAGAACGGGATCGCGTTCATTCCGTTCGGAACGGCACGCTTCGACTTTTATGGTGGCGATCGGCCGGGCGCGAATCTGTTCGGCAACAGCCTTGTCGCGCTCGATGCGCGCACCGGCAAGCGGCTGTGGCACCACCAGCTGGTGCACCACGATCTCTGGGATTACGACCTGCCGCAGGCACCCAAGCTCCTGACGCTGCGACAGAACGGGCGCAACATCGACGTCGTGGCGCAGGCGACGAAGTACGGCTTCATCTTCGTCTTCGATCGCAAGACCGGGCAGCCGATTTTCCCGATTGAAGAGCGGCCGGTCCCGCAGTCCGACGTGCCGGGCGAAAAGAGCTGGCCGACGCAGCCATTTCCAACCAAGCCCGCACCGTTCGCGCGGCAGTCGTTCACCGAGAAAGACATCAACCCGTACCTCCCCGAAGTCGAGAAGGAACAGCTGCGTCAGCGTCTCCGCAACGCGCGGAACGAGGGGCTCTTCACGCCACCGAGCCTCGAGGGCTCGGTCCAGCTGCCTGGTCATAACGGCGGCGCGAACTGGGGCAGCTCCGCTGTCGATCCGATCCGCGGTGAGTTCTACGTCGTCGCGAAGAACATGCCGACGTTGATGCGGCTCGTGCTGAGCAACGAGGAGCCGACTGCGGGAGGCGCGCTCGGTGGCGGACCGGCCAGTCCGATCATCACACCCGAGCAGAAGGCACAACTGATGGCAGCGGCCAGGGATGCGGCAGCCAAAGGGCCGGTGCGCTACACGTCGCCGTACGATTTCATGCTCAGCCCATCGAACGGCATGACGGCGATCGGTCCGCCGTGGTCGGAGATCACTGCGTACGACCTGAACACGGGTGACATCAGATGGCGTGTTCCGCACGGCGGCATTACCGCGCCGCCCGAACTCGGCGTGAAGCCCGATTCGGGCTCGCACATGCCACGAGGTGGCCCGCTCGTGACGGCAGGCGGCCTCGTGTTCGTCGCAACTGCGTCGGACCGAACCGTGCGCGCCTACGATCGCGATTCGGGCAAGGTGGTGTGGACGAAAGATCTGCCGACCGGCTCCGAAGGCGTTCCGGCCACGTATGAAGTGGGCGGACGTCAGTTCATCGTGTTCCCGGTGGCCGCGGGAGCCGGACTGTTCCCGGCTCGATTCGGAGGGCCGGCGACTGCGGCGCGCGGCGCAGGCGCTGCAGCCGGTGGTGGTCCCGAGGCACAAGGTGGACGAGGCCGAGGCGGCGCGCCGGCCCCGGGCGCGTATATCGCTTACGCGTTGCCACGCTGAGTGCCTTCGGAATGCCGAATTCAGAATTCAGAATGCAGAAAGGTATCGGGACGTTGATTGCCGCCACGTTCGTTGTGGCGGCGATTGGCGTCTGGGCCCAGGGTTCCTCCAGCAGTACGCGTAATCAAGTCGCACCGAGTGATTGGCCGAATCTCAATCGCGATCTCGCGGCGACACGTTATTCACCGCTGACAGAGATCAACACGACCAACGTGTCGTCGCTCAAGCGAGCCTGGACGTTCAAGCTCGGTGGCGGCGCGACCTCGGTGCCCCTTGTCGTGAGCGGCGTGATGTACGTCTCGAGTGGGCCGCGAGTCGTGGCGCTCGATGGCGACACCGGCCAGGAGATCTGGTCGTACGCGGTGCCCGCCGCGCAGGCGGCACCCGCGCCGCCATCCGATCAGTCACCACCTCCCGGTGGCCGCCGCGGTGGCGGTCCCGCGGTCGCGACAGCGTCGGCGCGTGGCGTTGGCTACTGGCCCGGTAACGGAAAGGTCGCGCCGCGTGTGCTCTTCATGAGCGGGAATCGCCTCATCGCGATCGATGCGGCAACGGGCACGCCTGCTGAAGGGTTTGGAAGTGGCGGTGCGGTCACCGTCGGTGTGCCGTACGGTGGGACGCCGACGATCTACCGCAACGTCGCGATCATCGGCGCCGCGACCGGTGAGACTCCACAGGGTCCTCCGGGGAATCCACGTGCCTTCGATGTGATCACCGGCAGAAAGTTGTGGGAGTTCCAGACCGTTCCACGGAAGGGCGAGAAGTTCAACGAGACGTGGGGCGACGGCTGGCAGGATCGATCGGGCGCGAACATGTGGGGGTTCGCGGCGCCCGTCGATGTCGAGCGCGGCATCGTCTATCTGCCGATTGCCGGTCCGGCTACTAATTACTACGGTGGCGATCGACCCGGCCACAACCTGTTTGCGAATTCGATCGTGGCCGTCGATGCACTGACCGGCAAGTACCGCTGGCATTTCCAGACCGTTCATCACGACATTTGGGATATCGACATGCCGACTGCCGGGGCGCTGTTCGACTTCGTGCAGAACGGCAGGCGCACGCCGGCGATTGCACACGTCGGGAAGTCGAGCTATGTGTTCGTGCTCGATCGCTCGAACGGTAAGCCGCTCATACCAGTGGAAGAGCGCCCGGTGCCAAAAGGCGATGTGCCGACGGAGTGGTACTCGCCGACGCAGCCGTTCCCCGTACGTCCGGCTCCGCTCAGCCGCGTGAGCTTCAATGCCGAGACCGATCTCGTGCGGCCCGAGGACACGACTTCCGAACACGTCGCGGCGTGCAAGGCCATGATGGAGAAGGCGGGCGGGTACTTCAACGCGGGGCCCTTCACACCGTTCCTCTTCAAGGAGACCGGTGCACCGCCAAAGTCCACGATTCAGTTCCCCGGCGGAACCGGCGGGGTGAACTGGGGCGGGATGGCGATGGATCCAACCACGGGTGTGTTCTTCGTCAACGCGCAGAACACGTCGCTCGTCGGCTGGACCGAGCGCAAGCCCCCGGGCGTGACCTACAGCTTCGAGGCGCCCAACTCGAATCACCCGTACGACCGCGCCAGTGTGAACGGAATCGGGCCGTTCTTCACGTTCTCGGCTCCGCTCAGCGGTCAATACAACGAGCGGGGACAGCCGGTTGGCCCGAGCTTGCCGTGCCAGCGCCCGCCATGGTCCAGGCTCATCGCAGTGAATGCCCGGACCGGTCAAGTCGTATGGGAGTCAGTGTTGGGTGTGAACGAGTTGTTGCCAGAGGGCAAGCGCCTCGTCGGTAACAGTGGCAGCGCAGGTCCGACGGTCACTGCGGGCGGGCTTGTGTTCGTCGGTGCGACCAACGACCGCCGTTTCCGTGCGTTCGAGGCGAGAACGGGCAAGGAGATCTGGACCGCCACGCTCGAGGCCAATGCCAACGCCAACCCGATGAGCTATCAGGGCAAGGGTGGGAAGCAGCATGTGGCCGTTGTGGCCGGGAACACGCTAGTGGTGTATTCGCTTTAGCGGGCAGTCGGCAGTGAGGGTCAGAGACGAGATGAGGACGTGGTTGATCGTGGTCACCCTGACGGCCGTGACCTCCGTAATCCTGCATGCCCAGAGTCCATCGCCGATCGTAAAGCGCGATCCCGGATACACCGTTCCGAAGACTCCATGGGGTGACCCCGACCTGCAGGGAAAGTGGCCGGGCACCGACATGGTGGGCACGCCGATGCAGCGGGATACGAAGCTGGGTACCCGCAATCTGCTGACCGAAGCCGAGTACAAACAGGTTCAGGAGCGATTCGCGAAGCAGAGAGCTCAGGACGTCGCCGACTTCGATCTCGACCGTGCGACCCGCACGCCCGGCGGAGACGTCGGTGGTCCCGTTTCACCACCTCCACACTGGCTGGAACGCGGAAAGCCTCAGTACCAGGCATCGCTCATCATCGATCCGCCGGATGGACGGATGCCGGCGCTCACGGCGCAAGCGCAGCAACGGCAGGCGACGGCGCGTGAGGCGCGCGAGGGACGCGGGCCGGCCGACTCGTACACGGATCGCAGCCTGTATGACCGCTGCATCTCTCGCGGCATTGCCGGCTCGATCCTGCCGGTGATTTACAACAACGGCAACGAGATCGTGCAGGCGCCGGGCGTCGTCGCCATTCGAAACGAGATGATTCACGAGACGCGCGTGGTGCTGCTCGACGACAGTCCTCACCCCAGCCGGCACATCAGGATGTGGATGGGCGACTCGCGTGGACGATGGGATGGCGACACACTCGTCGTGGAGACGAAGAACATCGGCAGCTTTGCTCCCGGCATCGGGGTCAACGGCGGAGGCACGCGGCACAGCAACGACATCACGATCACGGAGCGGTTCACGCGCATGAGCGCGGACATCCTGCTCTACGAGATGCGCATCGACGATCCCAAGACGTGGACCCGTCCCTGGACTCTCCAGTTCCCGCTCAAACGGAACGACGACTACGGGCACTTCGAGTACGCCTGCCACGAGGGCAATTACTCGCTCTTCCACATCCTGAGCGGGGCGAGAGCGGACGAAAAGGCGGCAGCTGACGCAGCCAACAAGTAGCCGTACGTAGTGTCCGGCTATCGTAGTGTCCGGCTTTCGCCGGACCATGCCTGGTCGCCGCTTTCGTTCCGCCCTGCAACTGTCGCCGGCGCAATCTCGTCTAGTCACACATCATGCGACCTGACTCATTCGCCCAGGATCTGAAGTCGGCTCTCCGCAACCTGCGTCGTTCGCCCGGCTTCGCCATTCTCACCATCCTGACGCTCGCGGTTGGGATTGGCGCGAATACCGCGATCTTCTCGGTTCTGAATGCGGTGATTCTGCGGCCGGCGGCCTACCCGCGACCGGACCAGCTCATGTTCGTGAGCAGCCGGTTCCCGATGATGGGCTTCAATCAGTTCTGGGTTTCGCCGCCCGAATATTTCGAGCTGACCGAGATCAACCAGTCGTTCTCATCAGTGGGTGCATTCCGGACGGGTGAGGCGAATGTGTCTGCCAGCGATCGGCCACGCCGCGTGAACACCGGGTTGGTCAACGGCGAGCTGCTCGAGACGCTGGCCGTGCCACCGCGCGCCGGCCGCTGGTTCCTCCGTGACGAGACGCGAGCCAATGGACCGAGGCTCGCCATGCTCTCGAGCGAGCTGTGGCAGTCGGCGTTCGCCTCCAGGCCGGACATCGTCGGCACCACCATCGAGGTCAACGGCATCCAGCGTGAAGTCGTGGGCATCATGCCGCCCGGCTTCGATGTCATGGACAATCGCGTCGAGCTGTGGCTGCCGCTCGATCTCGATCCGTCCAATCGACAGAACCGCGGGAGTCACTCCCTCAACCTGATCGCGCGAGTGAAGGGCGGCGTCACCGCGGCGCAGGCACAGGCAGAGCTCGCCACACTGGTGGCGTCGTGGGGCGAGCGGACCGGTGCCAAGAACCATGTGTTCACACCAGATGGCCACGCGCTGCAGATGGAGCCGATGCAAGAGGAGATCGTCGGATCGGCGCGCGTCGCGATCTGGGTGCTGCAGGCGGCGGTCGGTTTCGTGCTGCTCATCGCGTGCGCGAACTTTGCGAACCTCCTGCTCGCGCGGGCCGAGACCCGCCATCGCGAGTTCGCCGTACGCACCGCGATTGGCGCGAGCAGGTGGCGGCTGCTCGCGCAATTCGCCACTGAAGGCTGCGTGCTCGCGCTGGCAGGTGGGGCCGTCGGGCTCGTGCTCGCATGGGCCGGTGTGCGTGGGCTGGTCGCCGCATATCCCGGCAGCCTCCCGCGTGCCACCGAGATCGCTGTCGATCCCGCCGTCCTTGGATTCACGTTCGTGGTGTCGCTGGCCACCGGCGTGGTCTTTGGGCTCGCGCCGCTGCTGCACCTGTCGCCGGGTGGACTCCACAGCGCGCTCAAGGAAGGCGGCGTCCGAGGATCGACCAGCACACGTCATCGGGTTCGCCGGGCGCTCGTCACTGCCGAAGTGGCTCTTGCCGTGGTGCTCGTGGTGGGCGCGGGCCTCATGCTGCGAACGGTGATGAACCTGATGAGCGTCGATGCCGGCTTCGACCAGTCGCGCCTGGTGACCTTCGCGCTCGAACTCCCGCCTGCCCGCTATGGGTCGCTCGTCGGTCAGTTGGAGTTCTATCAGCGGCTCTTCACCCAGCTCGAGACCATTCCAGGTGTGCAACGTGTCACCGGCATGACCGGCCTGCCACCCAATCGGCAAGTCGACGCCAACGATACCGACATCGGCAACTACACCGCACCGAAGGAGGGGCCGTACGAGAACGTCGACTACTACCAGCGTGTCACACAGGGCTACTTCGAAACGATGGGCGTGCCGATCGTCGAAGGGCGCGGATTCCAGCCTACCGATGCCGTCGGTGGACCTGTCGCCATCGTCAACGAAACGCTCGTCCGGACCTTCTGGAAGGATCAGAACCCGATCGGCCAGCAGATCAGGCAATGCTGCGGGGATCAGCTCCCCTGGCTGACTGTCGTTGGTGTTGCCAAGGACGTCAAGCAGGGCGGTGTCGATCGGAAGACCGGCACCGAACTCTACTTCCTCCTCGATCAGTTCCCTCGTCTCTATCCCGGCATCACGGCCAGAGGCGGTGCCCTGAACATCGTGTTGAGAACCAATGCGCCAATGGCGACACTGGGCACATCGATCGAAAGCATCGTGCGAAGTGTCGATCCGGCATTGCCGGTGATTCGGCTGCGCGAGATGGACGAGGTGTTCAGGGCCTCACTCAGCCGGCCGCGCCTGCTGGCGCAGTTGCTGGGCGGGTTCGCCGCCGTCGCGTTGTTCCTGGCCTCGATTGGAACCTATGGCCTTCTCTCGTACCTGGTGTCCGAGCGTCGCCGGGAGATCGGAATCCGGATGGCGCTCGGCGCCGAGCGGGCGCTGGTGCTGCGGAACATCATGGGGCAGGGGCTGCGCCTCGCGCTCATCGGACTCGCCGCGGGGATGGCGGGCGCGTTTGCGTTGACGCGGCTGATGTCCACGCTGCTGTTCAACGTCACGCCGAACGATCCCACGACGCTCGTTGCCGTGGCGACGGTGATTGCCGGCGTTGCAGCGGTGGCGTGCTTCCTCCCGGCGCAGCGCGCGACCCGGGTCGATCCGGTCGTCGTGCTTCGCGACGAGTAGATCTTGGCTGAGGGCCGGGAGCGGCGGTACGATTGAAGTCTCGACTCGCTCACGCTGTTGACTCGTTCTGCCCTGATCGTTGGCGCCGGCATCGGCGGCCTCTCCGCCGGCCTCGCGTTACGGCAGGCAGGGTGGAATATCCGCATCTTCGAGCGGGCGGCGTCCCCGCGTGAGCTCGGCTTCGGCGTCGCCCTCGCGCCGAATGCAATCGCGGCGTTGCGTGAGTTGGGTATTGCCGACGTCGTGCTGGCTCGTGGCTTCGAGCCACGCCGCGGAGAACTTCGACGCCCCGACGGCACTGTCCTGAAACGCATGCAGATGCCTCCCGGGACGCTGGGCGGCCCGATGCTCATCGCACTGCGGCCGGCGCTTCATGGTGCACTGCTCGAAGCCGTTGGCCCGGGCACCATCACGCTCGACAGTGACGTCACTGGATTCACGATGACCGGCGCGCGTGTGGCCCTGCAGACTACCAACGGCAGCGTTGCCGAGGGGGACGTACTGATCGGCGCCGACGGTGTGGCTTCGGCGATCCGCCGCGCGTTGCATCCAGCTGAACGACCACCGCGGTCGAGCGGACTCGTGTCCATACGTGGCGCGGTAGATGGCGCTCGTGGTCATCTCGGAGGTCTCGACGCTGTCTACTACCTCGGTCGCGGGCTGGAATCCATGCTGGTTCGCGCCAGTGACACCGGCATCTACTGGTTTCTCTCGATGGCTGGTTCGCTCGTTCCGCAGAACCTGCGGGATCCCAGAGCGATCCTGGCACTCATGTCGCCTCAATTCGATGCGATGTTTCGCGCGGTGACGTCCGCGACTGAAGACCTGCGCTACGACGAGCTCGTGGACCGCGATCCCATTCCATTCTGGGGACGAGACGTCGTGACGTTACTCGGCGACGCGGCACACCCGCTGCTGCCTCACACCGGCCAGGGCGCTGCGCAGGCAATCGTGGATGGCGTGACCCTTGGCAAGATGCTGACAGGCGACGTCGACATCACACGCGTCTTGAAGGCGTACGAAGGCGAACGACTGGGCAAGACCGCGACGCTACTGCGACAGGGGCGCCGGACGGCGTCCCTGATGAGGATGACGAACCCGGTGACGTGCTACGTTCGCGAGGTGGTGCTGCGGTTGATTCCGGTCAATTCGTTCGCGCGGTTCTACGTGCGGATCAACCGTCGCGCGGGCACCGACGTCCGATCGACGCACCGGTAACCGCCAATCTGCCGGAGCACGTCTCGGACGTCTGTGATGGCGCCTACGCCAGCTCTCCGAACCATCCACGGCGCGTCATCCACTTCACCGACTCCAGCACCGGCACGACCGTGAACGCCATAACCGTGGTGATCACCCAGTCTTCGAAGGACAGGCTATAGGTGGCGAACGCGCGCTGCAGGAACGGCACGTAGAGGATTGCCACGAGGAGAACCAGTTCCCAGACGATGGCGATATTGAGCCACCTGTTCGCAAACGGTTTCTGAAAGACCGACAGGTGATCGGAGCGGTAGTTGTAGGCCTTGAAGAACTGAATCAGCACGAGCGAGACGAACGTCATCGACATGACTTCGGCCAGCGGCCGGCCGGAGTTCAGCATCCAGATGAACAGCGTCATGTTGATCAGCGCCGACCAGAGCCCGCCGGTGAGCAGCATGACGACAACAGGGCGCGTGAAGATGCCGAGACGCGGATCGCGCGGCTTGCGCTGCATCAGGTCGCGCTCGGGCGGGTCGACGGCCAGCGCCAGTGCCGGGAGCCCATCGGTTGCAAGGTTCACGTAGAGGATCTGCACGGCCGTGAGCGGCATCGGCAGTCCCGCGATCACCGCACCGGCGAGCAAGACGATTTCACCGACATTGCTCGACAGGAGGTAGGTCAGGTACTTCTTGATGTTCCCGAAGACGATGCGCCCTTCCTCGACCGCGGCGACGATCGTCGCGAAGTTGTCGTCGAGGAGCGTCATGCCGGCCGCTTCCTTGCTCACGTCGGTTCCGACGATGCCCATCGCGATCCCGACATCGGCCTTCTTGAGCGCCGGCGCGTCGTTGATGCCGTCGCCGGTCATCGCGACCACCTCACCACGGCTCTGCCAGGCATTCACCACGCGCAGCTTGTCGGCGGGTGAGACGCGAGCGTAGACCGCGATGCTGGCGACGTCGCGTCGCAGATCCTCGTCGCTCAGCGAGTCGAGATCACGCCCGGACACGACGCGCTCGTCGTGCAGCACGCCGATTTCCCGCGCGATGGCTCCGGCTGTCAGCGGATGGTCGCCAGTGATCATGACCGGCCGGATGCCTGCCTGCGCGCAGACCTCAACGGCCGCCTTCGCCTCGGCGCGTGGAGGGTCCATCATCCCGACGAGGCCGAGCAGCGTCATTTCGCGTTCGGCGTCCTCGAGCGAGGTGTTCGACTTGCGCGCGACCGCCAGGACGCGAAGGCCGGCGCCGGCCATCTGTCGCTCCACGTCGAGCACGCGCTGGCGGCACTCATCGGTCAACAGAATCTCGCGGTCGGTCCTGAACTGCTGCGTGCAACTGGCGAGCACATCGTCTGCGGCACCTTTCGAATACGCAATTGCTCCCGCCGACGCCGTGTGCAGGGTCGTCATTCGACGCCGTTCCGACGTGAACGGGATCTCGCCCGAGCGCGGCTCCTGCGTGTTGAGGTCCCCAGGGCTCAGCCCGACTTTCATGGCCGCGACAACCAGTGCGCCTTCGGTCGGGTCGCCTTCGATCTGATGACGGCCGTCATGCACGACGAGGCGTGCATCCGAGGCCAGCGCGGCCGCGCTCAGCATTGCCCGCACCGCCGGCGAGGGCTCGATCTGGCGGCCAGCCTCGAGCACCGCCCCAGCCGGGTCGTACCCCGTGCCCGACAAATCCAGTACGTGCTCGTCGGCAAACAGCTGCCGCACGGTCATCTCGTTCTTCGTCAGCGTGCCAGTCTTGTCGGAGCAGATGATTGACGTGCTGCCAAGCGTCTCCACGATGGGCAGGCGGCGAACGAGCGCGTTGCGCCTGACCATTCGCCGCACGCCGATCGCGAGCGAGATCGTCACGACGGCGGGAAGGGCTTCGGGGACGACGGCGACGGCCAGCGCGATGCCGAAGATGAACATCTCCAGCACCGGGAGGCCGCGCAGCAGGCCGATGACCACGACGAGTGCGACCACGACCAGCGCCGCCTTGGCCAGCGTACCACCCAGGCGATCGAGGTTCTCCTGCAGCGGCGTCTGCCCGGCCTCGACCGACTCCACCAACTGCGCAATGCGGCCGAACTCGGTGGCCATGCCGGTCGCGACGATCACGCCGTGTCCGCGACCGTAGACGACCAGCGTGCCGGCGTAGGTCATGTTCGTGCGATCGCCGAGCGCAAGGCCGGCATCATCGAAGCTCGAAGAGACCTTGTGAACGGCCGTTGATTCCCCTGTGAGCGCGGCTTCATCGACGGCCAGGTTGACGGCTTCGATCACACGCGTATCAGCGGGCACGCGGTCGCCCGCGCGCAGAACGACCACGTCTCCGGGCACGAGATCGCGCGCTGGAATCAGCGTCTCCTCGCCGCCGCGGAGCACGTGGGCGGATGGGGCTGCCATTCGTCGCAGCGCTTCCAATGCGCGGCCGGCGCGGTACTCCTGGATGAACCCGAGCAGCACGGCGAAGAGCACGATGACCGTGATGACGATCGCCTCCAGCATGTGACCGAGGAATCCGGAGAGGATCGTGGCGCTCAGGAGGATCAGGATGAGTGCGTTCTTGAACTGCGCAAAGAAGGTGTGCCACGCAGACTGCGTGGCGAACGCCTGCAACTCGTTGGGGCCGTGCGTCTGAAGGCGGTGGGCCGATTCGGCGGCGTCAAGGCCGGTGCCGCGTGTGCCGAGCTTCTCGAAGGCCTCGTCGATCGACAAGGTGTGCCAGGCCACCGATGGTGACGGGCTCTGCGCGTCGGCCTTCTGTCGTTGCGTCACAGCCATCCACCAATCCTCCTCGTGGGCACCAGCTTCATGACTCGACGATAGTGGACGTCATTTGCATTGACAAATAGATAGTTATGAACAAGCTCTTCGAGTTTTGTTATATGTGGAGTCTGCTATGGTGTTCAGCACACGGTCGAGGCCATGCCATCGCTCAACTACCATCACTTGCTCTATTTCTGGACGGTCGTCCGCGAAGGCCGCATCTCTCGGGCAGCGGAGAAGCTGCGGGTATCGCAGCCGACGATCAGCGCGCAACTCCGGTTGCTGGAGGATGCGCTCGGGGAACGCCTGTTCCAGCGTCAGGGACGCACGCTCGTGCTCACGGATGTGGGGCGTCTGGTTGACCGATATGCGTCGGAGATCTTCACCGCCGGGAGCGAGTTGCTCGAGACGCTGAAAGGGCGGCCATCTGGTCGTGCTCCTCGCCTTGCCGTCGGCGTGGCGAACGCGGTGCCAAAGCTGGTGGTGTATCGGCTCCTGAGCCCGGCCCTCAATGGCGCCGAGCCTGTCCAGATCAGTTGCCACGAAGATGATCCCGAGCAATTGCTGACGCGGCTGGCGACGCATGCGCTCGACGTCGTGATCAGCGACACGCCGGCGGCTCCGCACGTGCGAGTCAAGGTCTTCAACCACCTGCTGGGGGAGTCGGGAACGACGTTCTTCGCGGCACGAACGTTGGCGCAGCGATTGCGGCGGCGATTCCCGGCGTCGCTGACCGGGGCGCGCATGCTGCTGCCGACCACCGGCACGTCACTCCGGCGTGCGCTCGAGCAGTGGTTCGAAGCTGAAGGTTTGCGGCCGCTGGTGGTCGGGGAGTTCGAGGACCCGGCGCTGCTGACCACGTTCGGTGAGCGTGTGCGTGTGGTCTTTCCCGCGCCGACGGCGATCGAGACAGAGATTCTCCGCAGCCATCGCGTCGTGGTGGTTGGCCGCACGTCGGCCGTGCGCGAGCGCTACTACGCCATCTCCGTCGAGCGTCGGCTCAAGCACTCCGCGGTGGCGGCGATTACGAGTGCTGCCCGTAACGAGGTCTTCGCGGAACGGCGGAAGTCCTCGCGCCGTGCGGCTCCATCTGCCGACTGACAGGCGTTCCAGTTGTCTGCAGCAGAGCTTCGCCGTGCATTGCGCCACGCGTGGCCTTTTGCCACAATCAGCGCCGTTCATCCAGGTCAGGGGAGGCCGACATGCGCAGACGACTTCGTCGAGCGTTGACACCGGTCGAGATCAGCGGCGCGCTCGTGAGCGCGATGGCTGTGGCAGCGGCATTCTCGATCACTGCGGGTGCGCAGGCGCCCTCGCGCACGGCATCGGCGTCTGCGCCGGCGAAGCCGTTCACGACTCCAAAGACCCCCTGGGGCGATCCGGACATTTCCGGGACCTGGTCGAGCGACGATCTTCGCAGCGTGCCGTTGCAGCGGCCGAAGGAGTTCGGCACCCGGGCCGAGTTGTCCGACGAGGAATACACCAAACGACTCGCCGCCAACAACGAGGCCAGGTGGCGTGAGCTCAATCGCGTCGGCGCTTTCAGGAACGACGTCGGCACGCGCACCTTCCGCCAGACATCGCTCATCGTCGAGCCCGCCGACGGGAGGCTTCCGCCGCTGACAGCCGACGCGCAGCGTGAGGTTGAAAAACGTCAGCAGCAGCGGAGCAACCCGCCGAGTTCGTGGACCGATCGCAGTCTTTACGATCGCTGTATCACGCGTGGTGTGTTCGGATCCGTGCTGCCGGTGATCTACGGTAACGGCAACTTCATATTCCAGGCACCCGGTGTCGTCTCGATCACCTACGAGATGGTGCACGACACGCGCATCATCCCGCTCGATGGGCGGCCGCATCTCGGCCAGGGTATCAGGCAGTACATGGGCGATGCCCGC
The DNA here is from genome assembly GCA_032156805.1 of Acidobacteriota bacterium. GTDB lineage: Bacteria > Acidobacteriota > Vicinamibacteria > Vicinamibacterales > UBA2999 > Gp6-AA40. Next base: position 601 of record JALDXQ010000047.1, on the reverse strand, counting down.
GGCCGTTTCGAAGGCGAGACGCTGGTCGTCGAGACGTCGAATTTCCTGGGGAACACAACCGGCGTTGGGGGAAATGGTGGCGGGCCGCCGACCAGCGACGGGCTGCGCATCGTCGAGCGTTTCACCCGTGTTGCCGCGGACGTGTTGAACTACGAGGTGTCGATCACTGATCCGAAGACGTTCACCCAACCGGTCAAGCTGCTCCTGCCGCTCACGACTCAGCCTGACTATCAGGTCCTGCCGTACGAGTGTCATGAAGGGAACATGGCTCTCAACAACATCCTCAGCGCCGCGCGTGCTGAAGATCGAGCCATCGAAGAGGCCGTGAAGAAAGGTCTCCCGCGCCCGAAGCCATCGACATGGCTTGGTGGTCTCGCCCCGGGAGCGCCCGATCAATAGATCGCCAGCTGCAACCTCGTGTCCGGCTTCAGCCGGCGCGTCGCAAAATAGCACTCGAACTGACACGAACGTACACGGACGACACACAACTGACAGATTCGTCCGTACGCGATGTGCGCAGCTCTGTGCGTTTGCACGGAGTTTGTAATCGTGATGACGAAATCGTCTTCTATTTGAGTGAAATCAATTCATCATGGAGAAG
>JALDXQ010000046.1:0-41958 GCA_032156805.1 Acidobacteriota bacterium | reverse complement strand
GCGGCCCGATCATCAGGGATCGCCTGTGGTACCGCGTGGCCGCACGTGACGAAGGGCAGCATCGCACGATTCCGAACGTCTTTCCGAACCTGAACGCCGGTGATCCGACCAAAACGTTGTATTCGCCGGATCGCACCAAGGACGTTCGAGGGGCCGAGAGCTGGCGGCTGTACACGGTTCGCATGACGTATCAGGCAACCTCACGCGACAAGATCAACGTGCACTGGGACGAGCAGATTCCCTGCAATGGCGCCACGTTCACGACCGATCAGGATGGCTGTCGCCAGCAGCCGGATTCCGGCAACAGAATTGGTCCGCTTGGACTCGGCGGCCTCAGCTCGACGACGTCGCCCGAGCTCGGTCAGTACCTCAACGCGCACCCGCGTGTTCGCCAGGTCACCTGGTCGAACACCGCGACCAACCGCATGCTGTTCGAAGCCGGCTTTGGTGCCTACCAGGCGCCGTTCGGTCCGTACGAGAGCCCGGGCAACACGACCCGGCCGCTCGCACGCGTCACGGAACAGTGCGCCGCCGGCTGCTCCGCCAACGGAGGTATTCCCAACCTGATTTATCGCTCGCAGAACTGGGGCGATAGCTGGGACGCGCAGTACACCTGGCGCGCATCGGTGTCGTACGTGACCGGCGCCCACAATCTGAAGGTTGGCTATGGCGGCGTGGCGCTGGTGTCTGACCTGCAGAACTTCACCAACGACCTCAATCTCGCGTACACCGTCAGCAATGGCGTGCCGATCTCGTTGTCGCAGTCACTGCTCCCCTTCACGACCAGCCACCGGACGCGCAACATGTCGTTCTACGTGCAGGATCAGTGGACGCGCGGACGCATGACGCTGCAGGGCGCGCTGCGCTTCGACCGCAACTGGAGCCTCTTCCCGGAGCAGCGCATTCCAGCGTCGAACTTCCTGGCCAACCCGATCGTCTTCCCGGAAACGTCCGGCGTGAATGCCTACAAGGACATCTCACCCCGCGGTGGTGTTGCCTACGATCTCTTCGGCAACGGCAGGACGGCCATCAAGGTGAACTTCGGCAAGTACCTCGAGCCGACGAGCAACAACAACAACTACATCCTGTCCAACCCGATCACGCGTATCGCGACGACCACGCAGCGGTCGTGGACCGATTCGAACAACAACTTCTCGCCTGACTGCGATCTGCGAAGCCCGGCCGCGCAGAACCTGTCGGCATCGGGCGGTGACATCTGCGGCGCGATGGCTTCGCAGACGTTTGGCACGACGACGCAGACGACCGCGAACATCGACCCGAAGATCCTCACCGGGTGGGGCGTGCGGTCGAACGACTGGCAGATCGGCGCGTCGGTTCAGCAGCAGGTGCTGCCACGCGTGTCGATCGAAGTCGGCTACTTCCGCCGCTGGCTGAACAACTTCACGATCACTGACAACCTCGCGGTAGGCCCGGAAGATCACACCGAGTACGCCATCACGGCCCCGGTCCATCCGGACCTGCCGGGCGGCGGCGGCTACACGGTCGGCGGCCTCTACAACGTCATCCCGAGCAAGTTCGGTCAGACCAGCAACAACATCACCCTGGCCGACGACATCGGCGAGCAGTATCAGCGCTACAACGGAATCCTCTTCAACGTGAGCGCGAGACTCGGCGCCGGCGTGCAGTTCCAGGGCGGCATCAACACCGGGAAGACGGTGCAGGACAACTGCGCGGTGCGAGGCGCGGTGCCCGAGCTGGCCACGGTTCAACCCGGTTCGACGGCCGCGCCGGGCACGAGCCCGAACGTGAACGTCGGAAACCCGTATTGCCACAGCGATCCAGGCTTCGTCACCAAGGCAACGGCGCTCGGCAGCTACACCGTGCCGAAGATCGACGTCCTGGTGAGCGGCACACTTCGCAGCGATCAGGGCGCCGCGCTCAATGCCAACTGGAACGCCCCGGTCGCGCTCGTGTCCGCTGCGCTCGGCCGGCCGGCCGCAGTCGTTGGCAACACGGTGCCAATCGCCCTGGTCGCGCCGGGCGAGGTGTGGGGCGATCGCGTCAACGCGCTCGACATGCGCTTCGCCAAGATCCTGCGCTTCCACGGCTGGCGCTACAACATCGGAGTCGACATCATCAACATCACCAATTCCGATGCGACCCTGACCTACAACCAGACGTTCAACCCGAATCCCGCCACGCCGTCGCAGACCTGGCTGGCACCGTTGTCGGTACTGACGCCGCGCTTCTTCAAGATCGGAGCTCAGATCGACTTCTAACGGCACACCCCCTCGATTACGCTCAGGGCGTCCTGAGCGTAGTCGAAGGCCTTGTTTTACAAACCCACCTTGGCGTTTTCCTCCGGCGTCGCATTCCAGTACCCGTACCGCTCGGAGACCTCGAGAAAGTGGGCGATCTCCTCGGGCGATGGCGGCACCGCCGGCGCGCCGGGCGTTGTTCGCTTGCCGATCTCACGGAAAAATTGCCCCATTCGAGCCGTGCTGACCAGTAGCATCACGGCAGGCTGAGCCGCTCGATTGCGCCACCCGTGCTTCGCGTTGGCAGGCACGTGGAACACGTCGCCCGGGTTGATGCAAAGCCACGTAAAGTCGTCGTCTTCGTAGACGAGCCCTTCGACATTTCCGGAAAGCATCACGAAAGATTCGGGGTCGGCATGGCTGTGCATTGGAACCGACCCGCCAGGCGGAATCGTGCCGCGCATGATGCACGGCGCACGCTCGTCGCCGGGTGGCACCAGGAACTGGATTGTCGGTCCGAGCACGCTGATGGCCTCGGCTTCTTGAGGATCGACGAAGTGGGCCGCAGTCAGTTCATTGAAAACACGGCTGGGCATGAGTAATCCTCCAGCGATCTCCATTTTGGACGTCGCGGAGGTGAAACTCGAACTGAGCCGGCAACGGTATAGTCTTTTCAGGAGGAACTCCTGATGGGCCGGTTACCTGTGCTGCTTCTCTTCGTTGTCGTCTGCGCCTGCTCGAGCCAATCGACCAGCGAGCCCGCCTCGAACGCGGGCGGCGCGCCGACGGCAGCAGCAATCAAGACGATGCCGCAGTTCGAGCCGGCACGCCTGCTCGAGCACATCAAGGTGCTCTCGTCCGACGAATTCGAAGGGCGCGCACCGGGATCGAAGGGCGAGGAGCTGACCGTCAAGTACCTCGAAGACGAGTTCAAGAAGATCGGCCTGCGTCCTGGAAATACCGACGGCACCTACGTCCAGGACCTGCCCCTGGTCGGCATCACCGGCAGCAACTCCCGGCCGTTGACCGTGACAGGTGGCGGCAAAAAGACGACGTTCACGTGGCGAGATGAAGTCGTGGCGTGGACGAGGCGGGTGGCCGATACGGCTTCGATCGACAACTCCGAATTGGTCTTTGCCGGCTACGGCGTCACCGCCCCCGAGTTCAACTGGAACGACTTCAAGGACGTCGACATCAAGGGCAAGACGATCATCGTGCTCGTCAACGACCCGCAGGTCCCCGACGCCTCCGATTCATCGAAGCTCGACGCGAAGCTGTTCAACGGCACGGCGATGACCTACTACGGCCGCTGGACCTACAAGTTCGAGGAGGGCGCGCGTCGAGGCGCAGCCGGCATCCTCATCGTCCACGAGACCGGCCCGGCCGGGTATCCCTTCCCGGTCGTGCAAGGCAACCTTGGTGAGCGCTTCGACCTCGTGACGCCCGACAAGAACATGGGACGCGCCGCGATCGAAGGCTGGCTCTCGCTCGATGCGACGAAGAAGCTGCTCGCGCAGGCCGGCCAGGACTTCGATGCGCTCAAGAAGCAGGCGCTGACACGGGACTTCCGTCCGGTGCCGCTCAAGCTGCAGGCATCGATTGGCATCCGTAACTCGATGCGGATGATCCAGTCGAAGAACGTGCTGGCCCGGCTCGAAGGCAGCGATGCTCAGCTGCGCGACGAATACGTCGTCTACACCGCTCACTGGGACCATCTCGGACGAGGCGACGCCGTCGATGGCGACGACATCTACAACGGCGCGCTCGACAACGCGTCCGGCGTCGGCATGCTGCTCGAGATCGCCAGGGGGTTCACGACCGTCGAGCCACGGCCGAAACGATCGATCCTGTTCCTGATGGTTGGCGCCGAGGAGCAGGGGCTGCTTGGCTCGCAGCAGTATGCGGAACAGCCCGTGTATCCGCTCGCGAAAACACTGGCCAACATCAACATCGACGGCGTGAACCAGTGGGGCCGCACCAGGGACATCACGGTCATCGGGATGGGAGCGTCAGACCTCGACGACTACCTGCGCGACGCCGCCACCGAACAGGGGCGCGTGTTGCGACCGGACCCGGAATCGGAGAAGGGCTTCTACTATCGTTCGGACCACTTCAACTTCGCGAAGCAGGGTGTGCCCGCTCTCTACACTGATACGGGTATCGACTTCGCCGGCCGGCCCGCTGAATATAGTCGGCAGAAACGCGACGAGTACACCAACAAGGACTACCACGCACCATCCGACGAGATAAAACAGGATTGGGACCTGACCGGAGCGGTTGAGGATACCCACTTGCTGTTCGTGGTCGGATATCGGGTTGCCAATGCCGACAAGTTTCCCGAGTGGAAGCCTGGAAACGAATTCAAGGCCACACGGGACGCGATGCTGAAGAAGTAACAACAGGAGATACCGCAGATGACACGACTCTCGTTGATGAGGACAGGTGCGGCCGCACTGTTCATGGCAGTCACGGTCAGTTCGGCAGTCGCGCAGCAACCCGCCGCGCCAGCCGGGCCTCAACCGTACTTCGTCGGCAACCGCCTGGGCCTGCCGATCAATCCTGCGCCCGACGGAGCCTTCACCCCGATGTCGAGCAACGTGAAGGTCTACGGTGCGATCTACTCGGCCGAGAGTTGTTCGTACGACGCGCAGCGTGGCGTGATCGTGGTGCCGAATCGCGGCGTCGGTCAGAACGTGCAAACCAATAACGGGTGGATCTCTTTCATCAATCACGACGGGTCCGTGCACACGGCCCGCTGGGTCGGCATCCAGAACCCCGGTGAGCAGCGCAGCAACATGACGACACCGCTGGTGCTCAACGAACCATTCGGCAGCGACATCGCCAACGGCATCCTCTATCTCGCCGACCGCGACGGCGGCACGAATCCCAACGATCCGGTGGTAGCGGTGATCCGCCGCTTCAACATGCAGACGGGCGCTCCGGCCGGCGAGACGCGCGTCGAGAAATCGAACGGCTTCAACGATATCGAGGTCGCCGACGATGGGACGGTCTATGCGACGCAGACTGGCGTGGGCGGCCAGACTCCCGATCCGACGAGCTGGCAGGTGTGGAAAGTCACCAAGGACGGGACCGCATCGATCTTCGTCCAGGGCGCACCGCTGCGGCAGCCGAACGGCATCGCCATCGACGAGAAGGGCAACATCGTTGTCGTCAACATCGGGAACAACGAGGTGCTGACGTTCTCGCAGGACGCGAAGCTCATTAAAACCGAGACGGCGGTGCAGGCGGGCAACGATGGCCTGGTGATCATGAAGGACGGCACGAAGTACGTGAGCAGCGTCACGCTCGGGGGCGTGTCACGCATTCGGCCCGGTCAGCCCGCGGAGCTCATCGCGCAGAACATTCCGAATGCGGCGTCGATGTGCTACGACGCCGGTGCGAACCAACTCGTGATCCCGATGAACGCCAACAACGCGATGGCATTCATCCCGCTGAAGTAGTGTCCGGCTTCAGCCGGACTGCACCGTAGTGTCCGGCTTTAGCCGGACCAGGCGACGTAGGGCGGGTCCTGCCGTGTGGACCTGCCGTCTCACCAGCGGCGGCAAGATCGAGACGATGGCCAGCGATCTGGAGCAGGTGCCCAACGAGCTTTTGATCGACCTGACGCTGGTGATGGCAGGCTTCGAATTCGAAGCTGTCTGGGCAGAGCGACGGGAGTTTCGGATCGAGGGCGTCAAGGTCCCGACCGCGCGGCTGCTGCACACGTCGAGTCGAAACAGGCGGCTTGGCGCCCGAAGGATCCACTCCGTTAACGCCATGGCGTTCATCCCTCTGAAGTAGATCCCGCTTTAGCCGGACCGGGGCCGGGCGGGTCGATGATGCCGCGACGCCTGCTCGATGACAGTCGCGGCAAACACGAGTTTCAAGTCGCGGGAGGCGCTCCGTGCGCCAGCCTCAGGACGACGCCGCCGAGAAGCGCCAGGTCCATATAGAACGACAGCCCCTCGCCGAATCTCGTCATGATGAGACTGGTGCCGGGTGGCAGCAGTCGGAGCGTCGGACCGAGCACGAAATCGGCGATGCGGCCGATGAACGCAAACGCGACCAGCATTCCGAGCGCGAGCGCGATGCAAGATCGAATGATGCGCGTCCGGAGTTCGTCGAGGTGGTCGAGGAATCCCATCGTGCCGCCCGCATCATCGTCGGTGTCCTCTGAGCGTGTCTGAGCCCGCAATGGCGCCATCTCGAGGTCTCCTCTCTCTCGTCGCAACCCTCATGGGCCGCTTCGTCCTCTGCGCACGCACGTTTGCGTCAGTATTGCGCTACCAGACGCACTTCTTCGCGACGTAGGCGCCCAGCCCAGCGAGCACAAAGAAGACGATAGTCAACCCGCTATGCGTCGAAAACTCCATCGTTCCGATATGCGCATCGCTGCCGATGGCTCCGACCAGCACTTTGAGTAACCCGTAGCCTGCTGCTGCAGAAAAGAGTGCGGCAAACGATGCAAACAAGAACGCCAACGTCTTGAGTGTCACTCGAAGAGGGACGTTCGACGCGTAGAAAGTAGAAAAACTCATAGGCACCCCGAATCTCAACGAACGCTCTCCACCAACGATCTACTCACTTGACGGCGGGAGGGCTGATCGGTGTTAGCCCTCCGCTTGCGGTCCGGCCGACCGCGAGACTCTCAGCCCCAGACGAGCAGCGGCACGTTCGGCGATTGCCCGGCGCTTCGCTTGACCTGCAGCCCGCGCACTCGTCACTCCCTGGACAATCGTGCCTGGCGCCGTCGTCGGCGACCCCGCATTGTACGGGGGAGCCGGGTTGTATTCGAGGACGAGCTGAACCTCTTGTGCGATCTGGGCTCCGAAAACAGTCGCAGCCACCGTCAATCCGAAATCGATTCCGGCCGTCACGCCGCCGCCGGTGATACGGTTCCGATCGATGACGACTCGGTCGTTGACAGCCTCAGCTCCGAACAATTCCAGCATGTCTCGTGACAACCAATGCGTCGTGGCTCGATAGCCTCGAAGGAGCCCTGCGGCGCCCAGCACCAGCGCACCTGTGCAGACCGACGTCACATACCTGGCGTCGCGGGCCTGCTTTCGCAGGAAGTCCAACACAGCCTCGTCTTCCATCGCAACATCGACTCCTGGACCGCCCGGCACACAAATGATGTCCAGCGTTGGTACATCGTCAAACGTGGCGTCTGGAGAAATGGTCAATCCTCGTTCAGTCCGAACTGGCGCCGACGCCGCCGCAACCAGATACACACTCGTCTCAGGCAACCGCGCGAAGACCTCGTACGGCCCAGTCAAGTCGAGTTGGGTCAGGTTCGGAAACAGCAACATGCCTACAGTCATCGTCCTCGGCTCACACCTGGGATTAGTCGAAGCAATAAAGCCCAGAAGTCGGGCGAACGTTCCAATTGAGCTGCGCGCCACGGCGACATGATCGCGGCCGATACCCTTCAAGGGACCAAGGCTGCAAAATCTGGCGCAGCGGGTATCAGGTTGAGCACTGACGAGCAGCAATGGAGCACTATCGGCGACGCTTACAGGTCACGGAGATCCCTGCGCTACTGGAGGTATCGAACGTCGTGTCCCCGTCTGGCAGTGTGTTCACATGCGCCACAAATTCTCCAATGCCACCTCCCATGCCGGGGGAAATCCAAGAAAGCAGACGAGTGACTCTGGACACGTTGTGCGCCGTGAAGCAGCCTCCGGCCACGACCTTCGGCCACACGGCCACGAAGTAGTTCTTGTACCAATCCTTGTCCGCGTCGGAGAACACGAAATCAAACGGGCCGGGAAGCGCCGGCACAATGTCGTGCGCATCCCCGAGCCGGGCATCGATGTAACTTGCCACGCCCGCTTCCTTGAAGTTCATGAGGGCCGTCTGATGGCGCTGAGGATCGATCTCGACGGTGATCATCTTGCCACCGGTCTTTGCGAGGGCCCAGGCAATCCACACACCGGAGTGCCCGGTGGACGTTCCGATCTCGAGCGCACGCGTGTATTTATGCGTGAGAACCAGGTCGTGGAGTACGCGGCCATCGCTTTCCGGAACATTGAGGTCTCGCCAGGCCGCGCGGTTGCGCTCCAGGAATGCGCGAACCTTCTTGTCTAACTCAGCGCCATGGTTCGTTGCGGGTGCCTGGCCGGAACCGGCCGTCGGCAGTGTGACAATCACGGCAATCAAGATGAGTGGTCTCATGAACTTGACACTTCTTCGCCGACGCCAGAACTGCCATTGCGTGGCGATCGTCAAAGGAGCTTCATCGTAAATCGAGCCCACGGCGCTCTACCGACGAGACTGGACGTCAGTCGCCACCAGCGTGGGACGGCTGCCTCCCCTGTCTATCCGATAGCTCACCCTCACCCGTGACGACGGGCAGCACTCGGTGTCCGTCGCGGTGTAGCGCGCGAAGTCGGCCATCAGCACGTCCTGGCCGGTGAGGCGAACGGGTCCCACGTCGCCGTCCCGATTTCGCGTCATCGTCACCGGCGACACTGTTCCCGCATAGCGCCCAGCGACGAACACAAACAAGTTGAAGACCGTCGGCTCACAGCCCGGCGCGGTTGCTGCGGTCATGCCGCCGATGACCTCGATGTCGTCGCGTGAGATCACCTGATCAAAGTGGTGGAACGGCACCCACCCAGCCTTGCGAAGCGCGTCGGCGGTTGTCGATTTCGCCAACGATGTCGATCCACAGCGGCGATCGAGCGCGGCGTGCCCCTCGGCGCCTGGCTGCGCAGAAGACACTCCCTTGTCCGCCTCGTTCCAACCCTTCATCGGTGCGTCGAGCCAGGCCGACCCAGCCTGGGCCATCGCACCGGCAGCCAGAAGCAGCACGAGCGTGAGGAGACTCATCGGCGTTCTATGACCTCGATGAAGAACCCATCGAGGTCTCGAGTGTAGATCGCGCGAAGCTTCGGGTTGAACTCCGTCCAGGTTCCGCTCTGCGCAATCGACCTCACGCCCAGCTGTTTCATCCGGCTCGCCGTCACCTCGATGTCCTTGGTGACGAGCGCCACGTGACCGAAGCCGATGTCCTGGAAAATCGGGCGATACGGCGTCTGTTCAACGCCTCGGAACTGGATCAGCTCGAGGCGAATGGCCGACCCTGGAAGGAGCACAGCCGCCGTGCGGTACTCGGCATCGGGGATGCTCCTCAACTGGCTGAAGGCCGTGTTCTTCTGCCAGCCCTCCCCTTCCCAGGTCTGGAGATCCGCGCCGATGAAGCGCCGGTAGAAGTTCAACGATGCCGCGAGATCGGACACGACAACCGACATCTGAGCGCCCAGCACGTTGCTCGCCTCCGGCGCAACTGATGATGGCGCGGGCGTCACCTGCATCAGTTCCAGCGGGTAGCCATCAGGGTCTCGAATCATGATGGCCCTCGCCGATCCGCTCAGGCCGGCCGGAGCCGGCACGGCAACGGGCACTCCGCCAGTGGTAACGATCGCGACACCAGCCGCCTTGGCGGCTTCCATCACCTTGTCGAGATCGCGGACCAGGATGCGCAGGCTGGACGCGCCCGGATCGACCAGCGCCGGAATGATCTGCCGCCGGTCGATGTTCCGGTACTCGAAGGCCTCGAGATAGATCTGTGTCTGCGCCTCGGTCGCAGCGGACGCTCCCGGTATCGGCAGGAACGCTGCGCGGTACTCGGCCTGCGCCGGCGCGTTGACGAACTCGTTGTTGATCTTGTTGCTGGCGAAGAGCCGCGGCTGATTGCGCGCACCACGCAGCCCGAGCCCGACGAGATCGTGGTAGAAGGCGATGATTCGCTCGAGATCACCGGTGACCCGGCCCAGATGCCACACGGCCGGCACGTCGGCACCAGCCGGCGCGATGCCGCCGGCAGGAGCCTGAGCCAGCGCGCCGGACGCACTGACAACCACCAGGCACACAACCGCGGCGCATCTCATCACGATACCCGTCCGGCTGAAGCCGGACACTACGTGCGAGCCAGTCATCGCGTCCCTATTTGAGTGGATGACGCTTGATGAACGCGGCGATCGCCTCGGCGACGGCCTTGGGATCCTCCATCAGCATGGCGTGAGTCGTGTTGGGAATGACGAACTGTTCCATGCCTTTGATCCACATCTGCAATCGCTCGCGAGACGCGCCGTGACGGCCGCCGCCGGTGAGGTAAATGGTCGGCTGCGTAATCCGCGCCCCCTCTTCAGCCCCGAACCGCCACTTGGTCATCGCTGGCGCTTCCGACTGGAACACGGTGTCGACGTCCTTCTCGACCTGCGCCGGACCTCCAGGGACACGCGCGGCCAGCGTCCGCCACTCCGCACCGTACGACGCCTGAGAAAACGCGGACATCGCTCCGATCTTGTCGCCGGAGTTATAGATGGCCTCGAGCTTGGCGAATGGGGACGGTCCGTCCGGGTTGAAGATGGGTGGCTCCATGATCACCAGTGAACGCGCCGTGGCAGGCGCATCGAGCGCCAGCTGCAACGTGACCATACCGCCGAACGAGTGCCCGACGATGTGCGCACGGCTGATCCCGAGTCCTTTCAGCAGCGCCAGCGCATCCGCCGCCTGATCTTTCATTGAAAATGGCACCGGCGATCGCGAGCTGCCCGCAAAGCCGCGGCGATGGAAGCGAATCAGTCGATAGCTCGAGAGCGACGGCTGCGTCATGGTCGGCGCGAACGTCGCCGCGACGCCTGTCCCGTGAATGAGGAGGACGGGCTCACCCGTGCCGTTCACCTCGTACTCGATCTCGCCGCCGTTCACAGCCATGCGTTGAAGGGGCCTGTCAGCCTGAGCAGACGGACGAACGGCAAGAGTCATCGCTACGCCCAGCAGCACAACCGAAGCGATGAACCCTTTCGTCATCCAACTCGCACGCGCCTGTTTCATTGACTTCATCTCAATCTCCACCGGTCTTGTTTACCTCGGTCTCTCAGTGCCTCGGTGTGTCGTAATCGTTCAACGCAAGCGAAGACACACGCCGTCCGCTCGTCCTACTGCGCTTCGAACGCCAGCAGCACGTTGCCGGCCCGACCGACGATGCCGCTGTATCCCGAGTTGACGAAGAGCATGCCGTCCACGATGACAGGACCGCCGCCGTCAATCGTTGCGCCATTGGCCTTCACGCTGTTGACCGTCTGGAACTCGCTATTGGTATCGACCTGCCACACTATCGATCCGTCGCGCGTCGAGTACGCGCGCAGCCCGCCTTCGGACCCGCCGGAGAACACAACACCGGGAATCACCGTCACGGCGCCGCCCTGTGCCGCGTAGCAGCGCTCGTCCGCGCCACCAGCGCACAGCTTGCTCTGCGGTGGCGAGGCCCACACGCGAGTGCCGGCCGCGAGATCGATCGCATGCATCCCGCCAGCCGCTGACGACAACGATCCGCCGACACCGACATACACGTTCTGCTCGTCAATCGCAGCACCCCACTGTGCTCCGAGTGCGCTTCCCTCTCCGAAGCGATACTCCCAGACGATCTCGCCGTTCTTGTCGGGGTCGAGGGCGTAGGCCATGCCCGACTTCTGCGGCACCACCAGCAACTCACGCCCCTGCGCGGTTCGAGCAATTAGAGGCGAGGTGCCGAAGTCGAAGTCCGGGCCCTGTCTCGCAGGACAGTTCGGGTTGTTCGGGTTCTCGGCCGGGCACTGCCAGAGCCAGATGTCTCCAGGCACTGTCTGCTTCACCCAGCGGATACGGCCGGTCTCGAGCTCGAACGCCATCACGGCGTTCGTCGTCGGCTGCGCGGGCTCGGCGAACCCATTGCCAGTGCCGATGTACAGGACACCGCGTTTGGCATCGATGGTCGGCGCACCCCATATACCAGCGCCAGCCGGACCAAACAGCTGCACGCCATCCTTGTTCACCGCGCGCGGTTTCGGCTCGGTGGTGATGCTGTACGACTTCCAGACGACAGAGCCAGTCCTTGCATCGAGCGCGGACACACTGCCGCGGAAGGTGCAGCAGCCGTAGTCGAGGCGTCCGCCGCGGACCTCTTCTCCCGCTGCCGATGTCGGCACATAGACACGCCCGTCATGGACAACGGGCGCGCCGGTGATGGAAGCATTGGGATGTTCATCGAGCTTGCGCACCCACAGCGGCGCACCGGTCTCGGCGTCGACGGCGTACGCATTGGCGCGACCGTCGCCGAAGTAGAGCGCGTATTGAGTCGAACTGCCCGGCACTCGATACGGTGTCACGGTCATCGCGGTGCGGACGGCAGCCTGCGCACGATACGTCCAGTACGTGCAGCCGGTCTTCGCGTCGAGCGCGTAGACATCGCCGCGCTCACTCCCGGTGAACAGGATGCCTTCGACGATTGACGGCTGCGTGCGCGCCGCAAGCGCCCCTTCGAAGCCGAACGCCCACTTCAGCTTCAGTTTCGGAACCTGTGCTGCCGACAGCGACGCGGCCGATCCGCTCTGGTGGCGAGTGTTCGCGAGACCAGCGCCCCAGCCGTTCCATGCCGGCCCGCGGATCTCCGCCGGCAGTGAAGGCGCTGCCGTGCATTGGTTGACGATTGACGACGGTGGCATTGCCGCAGGGACGCGTCCGGTCAGGAATTCGGCGACCGCGCGGCGTTCGTCGTCCGACAGTCCCTCACCCTGAACGCGCATGCGCCCACTGGTCAATGCGGTGACGATTGCCTCAGGCGCCAACTGCCGCAGCACGTCCGGGCTCGGAACTGCCGACGGGGCCGCGGTCCGGATATGGCAGGCCGCGCACTCTCGTTCGAAGACCGCGGAGCCAGCCGCGTTCGCATTAGCGACTGTCTGCGCGACAGCCTCACTCGAGAGGACTGCGCCCAGACATGTCATCGCCAGGAAAATGACTTTCATGTCGAATGCCCGTCTCCCGATCACTCGGGCAACCCGAACGCGAGGATGTCGGAGCCGGCGGCAACAGCGACGTATTGTTTGTTGTCGAAGACGTAGGTCATCGGCGACGCTTTCCAGAACTGGCTCGTCTGAAAACTCCAGAGCAGACGGCCATCGGCGGCGTCTACCGCAGCGAAGGCGCCGCTCTCTTCCCCAAAGAACACGACACCGCCGGCCGTGCTCAACGTACCACCCCATGACATGCCCGTCCCCACCTGTGGCAGTTCCCATGCGATCCGCCCGGTCTGCACATCGAGCGCCCGGAGAACACGCTCGGTCGGCGGTTCATCCACTGCCGTCCGGAACGATCCGCCCATGAACCCCTTCCCCGCTTCCCATGCCGTGGGCGTCTTCGTCACGATGCCGCACCACTCGTTGGCCAGGATGTAGTAGAGCCCGGTCGCCGGGTTGAATGACGTCGAGTACCAGTTCGTTGCGCCATTGACGTGCGGGCAGATGCGGCGACCTTCGAGCGTCGCCTCCTGGTCCGGCGCGACGATCGGGCGTCCCTCCGGCGTCAGTCCGCTCGCCCACGTGACGTTCTTCACGAACGGAGTGCCCGAGAGGAACGTCCCGTTGGTGCGATCGAGGACGTAGAGAAACCCGTTGCGATTGGCGTGCACGAGCAGCTTGCGCGGTGTGCCGCGCCACGTCATGTCAATCAGTGACGGCGTCTGCTGGGCGTCGAAGTCCCAGATGTCGTGCGGCGTGTACTGGAAGTGCCACTTCAGCGTGCCGCGCTTTGCGTCGAGTGCCACGATCGAGCTGGTGTAGAGGTTGTCGCCGGAGCGATCGTCACCGATGAAGTCCGGGCCGGGATTGCCGACGGGCCAATACAACGTGTCGAGTTCGGGATCGTAAGTCCCGGTCAGCCAGGTCGCGCCGCCGGGGTGATCGATCGCGTTCCCCTTCCATGTCTCCGAGCCCGGCTCACCGCGTTTCGGAACGGTCCAGAAGCGCCACGCTTCCTTTCCCGTCGCCTGATCGTAGGCCGCGACGAAGCCGCGCACACCTTCGTCACCGCCAGACACACCAGAGATCACGAGGTTGCCGACCACGAGCGGTGCGCCGGTGGCGCCGTAGTTCTGACGCCAGTCCGCCATCTCGGTGTCCCAGAGCAGCGCGCCCGTGAATCGATCGAGGGCGATCACATGTGCGTTGTCGGTCGCCATGAACAGGCGGTCTCCCGAAACCGCCGCACCGCGATTGATTCCCCCACCAGCGTTGCCAATGACGCCCTTCGTCCGATTGCGCTGGTAGTGCCAGATCTGCCGCCCGGTTCCAGCGTCGAGCGCATAACACTCGTTGCCGCTCGTGACGTACATCACGCCCTCGAGCACGACAGGGGTGCCCTGCAACCGCGCGGTGTTCGGCAGGTTGAAGAGCCACTTCGGCACGAGCCGCGATGCGTTGCTCACGTTGATCTGGGCGTTCGCGCTGTATCGATATCCCCTGGTGTCGCCGTTGTAGCTCGGCCAGTCGACCTGCGAGGTCACCGAACGAAAGCGATCGCCGTCCTTGCGAAGCAGGTGCACGCGACGATCCTCACCCAGCAATTGCAGATCCGTGAGGCTCTGATTCTGGACGACACCGGAGAGGTTGCGGCCATCTGCGAGCCTGACTTCCCGGCGCGCAGCAGCCGATCGATTGCGCGGCCGCAGCGTGCGCACGTAGCGAATCAGTTCAGCCGCCTCACCGGGCTCGAGGTTCGGGATCGCAGGCATCCCTGCCGATGCCAGCCCGTCACGAAACAGCGCCCCGAGATCGGCATCTGTGCGCGACGGCGTGCGTGAGGTGATCGAGGGCCCGAACTCCCCGCCGTTTCCATCGGTGCCATGACAGCGCGCGCACCGGGTCACGAACGACTGCTGCCCTGCGTCCGCCGTCTGGGCCGAGACCGACGCAACAGTCAGCACAAGCGAGGCAGTCAGCACCAGCGAAGCCGTCGTACTAACCGTAGTCCATCTCATGCGACGCGTTTACCCCTTCCAGCCTCAGTGTCTCGGTGCCTCGGTGTGTCGTAATCAACCCTCCGCAGCAGCGACTCCGACCACTCAGAAATCGATCTGCGCGCCGAACTTGACGAAGCGAGGCGTCAGAATCGACAGCGGCTGCAGCCAGGTGCCATTCGGAACGAACGCCTGGTTATACGTGAGAATCGCCGCCGAGTTGAACACGTTGAAGATATCGAGACCGATGCTGGCACGGGTGCGCCCGAACCGAACCACTTTGCCGATGCGCAGGTCGAGTTCATTGGCACGATCTCCCCATACCTCGCCAGGTGCGACGAGGTTCACGGTCACATTGGGGAGTCCCCCGGCGAGCGGCCTGCCGAGCGCCTGTGCCGCCACTGCCGCCGGCACCGCGTAGTTCGCGCTCAACACGGCTCCCTGGTCGCTCCTGAACGTCGTCGCGATCTGCACGTCGATCTTCGGAATGATGTACGACCCGAATGCCGTCATGCGCGTCACAAAGCCCGGATCGGATCGGCAATAGGGGTTCGTCTGACCGACGACCGGACCAACGTTCGCAGGACTATTCGATGTCAGTTCGGGCAGGCTGTTGCGCACCTCACAGGCGTCCTTCACCGTCTTGCCGGCATTGATGCTCCCCTGCAGGGTCAATCCGTTTCGGGGCCGGGCGCTCACGTTCAGCAGCAACCCGTCATAAACTTGATACTGCTCGCCGTAGTTCTTCGCGTCGGTCACGTAGTTATCAGTTACTCCGAACTTTTCTGGAATGACGTCGTAGAGACCGTCCACGACGTAGCCGCCGCCACCAGGCAACCGCGGATCGCTCGGCGCGGTGATGCTGAACGGCGTGAACTCCGATGCGGCAACGGCGCGATTGTCTGTTACGACGAAGTTCTGCAGCCAGCGACGGTCATAACCGAATTCGACCGACACGCGCGGCAGGATCTCGCGTTGAATGGATACGCCAATCTGCCAGTCCGCGGGGCGGATCCCCCAGCCGCCGAGAATGGCCTGGTCGATCGTGTTGCTGAAGTTCGCGGTGCCGAAGCTCTGGTTGTCGAGCGCCCCGCATGAATCGCCGCCGACCGGGCGCAGATCCTGAGCTGCGCGATTCAGCAGATCGCAGTCGGGAACGAAGTTGCCGTTCGCATCGGTCCACGCGCGATTGGCAGTGGTGGCGACGCGCGCCACCGGATTCGGTAGCGAGTAGTTACCGCTCGTGTTGCTGGCCGGGTCGACGTACTGGCCGCCGTTCACTTTGAGCGACGTCGAGCGATCACCGAAGAGATCGAAGGCGAGCCCGCCACGCGGCATCAGGTTGTTGTATCCGCGGACGCCGACCGTTCTCTCGAACGACAGCGGGACCGGCAGAAAATTCGTGGGCCCGATCGTCTGCGGCGGGAAGTAGCCCCACACGCGCTCGTAGCGGAGGGCTCCCTGCAGCGTCGCTCGTCCACGCGTCCACTGCTCCTGCGCGTAGAACGCCGCGAAATCGACCGTCTGCAGCGTCTTGAACGGCAGCATCGTCTGCGTGAGCCGGTTGGGGACGCCGTTGTTGACGCGATACAGCAGGTTCTGGCTGTTGGTGAAATTCTCGAAGTTGTCGACCAGGTGCCCGCCGTTGTACCCGAACTTCATGTTGTGCGCGCCGGTGACGTACGAGAGTGAACCGCGCCACGTGAACGTCCCCGCCCAGCCGACCGCCCAGTTCATCGATCGGTACGTCAGATTCGCGATGTTCCCGTTGTTGGCACAGCCGCCGGCGCATTGTTCGTTCATTCGAATCATGCCCTTGGTCGGATTACCCGGCGTGTCCTGCGGCCCCCACTTCGAGATGAACGATCCAAATCCGGCCTCGAGCAGCAGGCGGTCGGTCGTGGGCGACGACCACGTCACTTGCTGCACGCGGTGTCCCGCCGGCGGGCCCCAGTACCCGGACGTCTCCGGTGCGCTCGTCCCGGTCAGCCCGAAGAGTCCGATCGCCCCGATGAACGCATCGTCAGGCTGGTTGCGGCAACCATCCTCGGCGTTGTCGTAGACCGCGCCGGCGCACGGACGCTGCTCGTCCCAGAAGAAGTTGAACTTGTCGCGACGTGTCGCCTGCCATGTCAGTCGAGCGGTGAAGACGGTCCAGCTCTCGGCCCCTTGCGCCTGCTTGGTGGTGTCGGGAACATAGAGCCACTTGCTGTTGTCACCCGCGTTCAGATTCGGGTACATCCCGGGAATGGATCGATACTGCCCTTCATCGCGGCCGGTCACGTAGTACCAAAGCTTGTCCTGCTTGATTGGACCGCCGACGCCGGCTGAGTAGTCCCACTGCTTCAGCAGCGAACCCGGAGTCGCCAGGCCGGCCAGCCGCAACGCCTCACTGTAGTTGCTGCCAACCCAGGCTTCGGGCACGAAGGAGATATACGCCGCGCCCTTGAAAGCGTTGCCACCCGTTCTCGGGACGATGCTGATCAGAGGACCGCCAACTGCGGCTTCTCCCATGCCGCCGGAAGACGTCAAAGCGACCTCTTCGGCGTTGCCGATATCGGCGATATACGTGGACACCCCGGCGCCGCCGCGAGAAGCGCCGACACTCAGGCCGTCGAGCAACACTCGCCCCTCGTTGGAGCGGCCGCCGGCTCCGCCGAACAGGTTCTGCTGCGGCGTCACCTGGATGTCCATCGGCGTTCCGCCGCCAGTGGATATCGACGGAATCAGCAGCGCCGTCGCTGCCCACGATCGTGCGGTCGGGATTGCCGTCAGCACTTCGTTGGACACCATCACCTCGCGACGCACGCTCTGGACGTCGACCACCGGCGTCTCGCCGGTCACGGTAATGGTCTCCTCCACGGCTCCAACGCGCAGCTCCGCATCGATCGATGCCGTGAAGGAACCCGTGAGTTCCACGCCGTCACGCTTCACGACACTGAAGCCGGGCAGTGTGAACGTGACGGAGTACACGCCGGGCCGCAAGTCGACGATGCGGTACTGCCCGGTGCCGTCAGTGATGGCCGTGCGGACCTTTTCGATCAGAGCAGGACTTGCCGCTTCAACGGTCACACCCGGGAGTACGGCGCCCGATGAATCGCGAACGAAGCCAGTGATGGACGCCTGCGCGGATGCGAATGACGGAATGAGAACGAGGCACGAGACTGCCAATAGAAGAGAACGCACCAGTCGCATGAAGACTCCTTGCTGAGCCGGATGACCGCAAGGAGCCAACTGTTCGACGGCGGCGCAACCTGGAGCAATACCCGAATATTGGTATCGCTTTGCGCGAAGATGCGTGCGCGAGAAAACTGATATCGCGGAATGACGATCAGAGTGGCTGGCGCAGCGGCAGCAGCACGCGGAGCCGCGCTTCGCGAAGGTAGAGGCCTCCCCACACCATCGCGGCAACGTAGATCGGGAAGAACGTGTAGCCGAGCAGCGGACTGCCGACACGCACGTGTGTGGCAATCGCACCGCCGAGATATCCCGTGAGCAGTACCGCGCCGAGAATGGATGTGCGCGGAACCAGATAGAGCACGAGGAACACGAGCTCGATGATTCCGATCCACAGGATCGTCCCGACGGGATAGCCCAGCTGTGTCGTCGCCTCGACTGCCGGTGCGAGCTGCAGCAACTTGAGCACCACGTCGAACGCCAGAAATGCGGACACCAGTCCCGTGAGGATGCCGCCGATGACGAACTTCTTGTTCCTACGCCTCTCAGTATTCATCGTTTCTTCGAGCTCCCACGCGCTGACCCTGCCTTGCCACCGTTAAGGGCAACGGCGGCGCGGACGAGATCCTGCAGCGCCGCCGAGTTGATCCGATCACCCTGACGAATGTCGATCGCGCGGCTCGCCTTGGCCTCGTGCCCGGCATTGAAGAGCCGATGCGGGTCGGTCAACGACGCCCCTTTGAAGAAGTTGACCTTCACGTGATCCTGAAAGGCGCCGAGGGCCACGATGTTCCCGTCTCGCGACCAGACGGGTGTATTCCACTTCCACTCTTCGACCGCGTCCGGAGCGGCGTCACGAATGAGCTTGCGAAGCTGCGCAACCGTTTTGCCGCGCCAGTCGGCAAGGCCGTCGATGTACTTGGTGATGTGCTCCGATGCGTTCATGGTTGACTGCAACCACACGCATCATAGAGTCAGGGCAGGGGCGCTGTTTTGTATAGAAACGACAGCTGCTTCGTTGCGCGAACGATGTCCGCAGGGGTCTGTCCGATGAAGTGCTTGAGCGACTTCGTCAGATGCGCCTGATCGAAGTAGCCGGCTTCGTGAACGGTGTCGAGGATCGACACACCATCCCTCAGGAGGTTCGTCGCATAGCGGGCGCGCTCGATCTGGCGCGCGGCACGATGACTCAATCCGGTTGCCCGCAGGAAGTGCCGCTGCTCCGAACGAACCGACTGCGCCCGTGCCCCGCCGCGCTGCATCCTGTCGACCGCCGGATCGCGAGTGATGACGCCGGCGCGAGCCAGCCGCGCGGCGAACACGTCCGCGTTCTCGAAGTCGGGGTATTCCCAGACCGATCCATTCAACCAGAACGTGCGGCTCGTCGCGGCAGGCAGCGTGACATCGTGCCAATCCCTGAGCTGACCGGGCGGCAGCTGCGGCATGAACGTCCCCAGCGTGAAACGGATGCCGAGCCACTCGCCCTCCGGCGGGCAATCGACGTTCGTCGCCCTCGTTTCGGGCCCGCGTAGCGTAATGAAGACCTTTCCGCGATGGCGCGTGACTGCCATCTCGAAATTGCAGGCGGCAATCGACAGAAATGGTCCGCCACGGTCGCTGCTCGTACGCCAGACTTTCTCGACGAACGGAGCATCTGAACCCCGGTCCTCGAACACGAAAACCATGACACACCGATCGTAGCCGACGTGCGCCTCACCCCGGCGGCCGCCCTTTTTCGGCTGCGCTATTTGCGGACGTGGTGGATCTCGCCGATATCAGGCATCGACCCGGTCACCCATCCCTTCACCAGCTCGAACAACACGACCGGCTGCGGTTTGTCGACCTCGAGGAACACCGCCGCATGCACGTCAACGCCGATCAGCACCATGCGCGGATCGTCCTTCGTTCCGTGTCGGGCGTCTCCCTCGTCGGGGAAGTACGCCCTCCAGTCGGTGGCGTAGAGCTCGTGAATCTTCCGCCGGTCGTGGCTGATGTTCGCGAGCCCGGACACCGAGACCCATTCCTTCGTACGGTCCTTGTAGTACGCGAGGTTGACGTGCGGGTCGTACTCGATGTCGGCGAGCTTCGGCATCCCCTCTCTGGTCACGAACCAGAGATCGGCCCCCTCGGCACGCTTCTGCGTCGCCATTGCGCGTGACTGCAGGTGGCCGTCGATTCGGCGCGTCGTCATCATGGCAATTTCGATATCGTCGATGTGTTCGTACAACTTGCTGAGCTCGTGTGTCACAGGGCACCTCGTGCCGACGACGTTTGCAAACCTTTGGCCTTTGAGGCGCATACCGTGGAACAACGAACAGATGTCTCTGCTGACTCTGCAGGCACTCTTCTTGCTCATAAGCGGGCATGGACCAGTTGGCGTGGCTGCGCGCCTCGGCTGTGCTCGTCGTGATCGGCCTGCTCATTGCGGCGTGGAAATGGCTCCCCTCGCTCGATCTGCGCGACGTCTCGCAGTGGCTCGAGCCATATCGTCACGCGTGGTACGCGCTGCCACTGGTCATGGCCATCTTCATCGCCCTGGCGCTGGTGCCGGTCGTGCTGTTGATTGCCGCAACGGGGCTCGCCTTCGGTCCGATACTCGGGCCGCTCTATGCCATGGCGGGATGCCTGGCAAGCGCCTCGGTCGGCTTCGCGATCGGGCGCTCGATGGGCCGCCGTCGCGTCGAGCAACTGGGAGGTGAACGAATCAGGCGGATCAGCCGCGCGCTGCAGCGCAACGGCACGCTCGCCGTGTTTCTCGTTCGCAAGGTACCTGCGCCATTCACGCTGTCGAACATCGTCGTTGGTGCCTCCAGCGTCAGCTATCGCGACTTCGTCCTGGGCACTATCCTCGGGATGGGCGCCTTCGTGGTGGCACTTGCCGGTTTCGGATTCCAGTTGATGCAGGCGCTTCGCGATCCATCACCCGCAACCTTGCTCGGCGCAGCGCTCTTCATCGCCGTGCCGCTGACGCTGGCGTGGACGATCAACCGCATCCTGCAACGGACGAGGCCGGCTTGACGATCGGAACGGCACGTGTGGTGCGCGCACGCGAGAGTTCATCGTCTGCACGCGCGATCGTCCAGCCGGGGAGAAACTGCTGGCGCGTCGATCGCGCGGATCGCTTCTACTGCATCCAGGACGCTGCCGACTACTTCCGCCTGGTCAGAGACGCCCTGCTCTCTGCCCGGCACAGTGTGTTCATTCTCGGCTGGGACATTTTTTCGGGCCTCGACCTGCTGCCCGGTGCCGGTGTGTCGGACGCGCCCACCTGTCTGGACGATCTGCTGGCGTTCATCGCTCGACGACGCAAGCAGCTCCGCTGCTACATCCTCATCTGGGACTACGCCGCACTCTACACGCTCGAGCGCGATCCGTTCTCGCGCTGGCGGGTGCGGTGGAAGACGCCAGGCCGCGTCCGCTTCGGTTTCGACGATCGCCATCCCGTCGGAGGCTCCCACCATCAGAAGATCGTCGTCGTGGACGACCATCTCGCGTTTAGCGGTGGCATCGATCTCACCGCTCATCGCTGGGATACCTGCGCTCACCGGATCGAGGAACCGGCCAGGATATCGGCGGGCAAACCATATGGGCCCTATCACGAGATCCAGGCGATGGTGTCAGGCCCGGCCGCGGCAAGCCTCGGCGTGCTGGCGCGCGATCGCTGGCGCGCCCTGGGTGAGAAACAGCTGCCGCAGATCAGCACGCCGGGCCACGATCTCTGGCCGCGTGACATCGAGCCCGACATCACCGGCGTCGACGTCGCCGTGTCGCGGACGATGCCGGAAGTGGAGGCCGAACCCGCCATCCGGGAATGCGAGGCGCTGTTTCTCGATTCGATTGCTGCGGCGAAGGAGTCGATCTACATCGAGAGTCAGTACTTCACCAACGAGACACTCGGCGACGCACTGGCCGCGCGCCTGCGAGAACCGAGCGGGCCAGAGATCGTGGTCGTGTCGCCCAAAGAGTGTCATGGCTGGCTCGAACAGAGCACGATGGGCGTGTTCCGCGACAAGGTGTTCAGGCATCTGCTCGCCGCCGACACGTTCGGACGCCTGAGGCTCGTCTACCCGACAGCGTCGCGCTCGCAGGACGTTCCGATATTCGTCCACTCAAAAGTGATGGTCGTCGACGATGAGCTCGTTCGGATCGGGTCAGCCAACTTCTCGCGGCGGTCGATGGGGGTCGATTCCGAATGCGACGTGGCCGCAGAGGCCTGCGGCGACGCGCGCATTCAGGCAGCGATTCGTCGCATTCGCAATCGTCTTCTCGGAGAGCACCTCGGCCTGGCCGCGGACGCCGTTGCGCAGGGGATCGATCGTGCCGGGTCGATGCGTGAACTGATCGACGAGCAAGCGAACAGCGAACGCACGCTCCCTCGAATTGAGCTGTCCCCGGAGACGGCGACGCCCTCATCAGAGGCATTACGGGAGGCGGCCGACCCGGACGAGCCGATTCTGGCCACCTCGCTCGTTGCAGGGGTGGTCCCGCCAGTCGATGGCGGCAGCGGCCGCCGGCGCGGGCTCACGTTCCTCACGAACGTGGTGCTCTTTCCCCCATCGCTGCTGGGGCTCGCGGCGGGTGCGATGTTGGGCGCACTTCGCGGCGGGTTCGCGGCGCTGTTCGGCGCGCTCGTCATGGCCGCCGTTGGCTACGCGGCTGGCCGGGCCATCGGACCCATGAGAATCCAGCGCTGGATGAGCAGACGATCGTACCGATCCGCTCGACAGCTCGGTACGCAGGGCATAGGCGGTGTGATCGTACTTCGCATCGCCTCGATTGCCAGCGCCGGCTCGATTCACCTGTTGTGCGGCGCCAGTCGCATTCCCTTCGCGACCTACATGGCCGCGACCGCGATCGGCCTGGTGCCGACGATGTTCGCTCTCGCGGGCCTTGGCGACCTGCTTCGCCAGACCGTGATGATGCCGACGATGTCGAACCTGTTGATCACCGCCGCCGTTGCGTTGTTCCTCGTCATCTTTGCCGCACTGGTTCGAACAGTGCTGCTGATTCGCCGATTCGCACCCTCACTGGCCAGCCATCGCACGCGCGCCGAGTTCGGCTGATGCCCACATGTCCCATGCCGACTACGAATTCGCCCCACTCGTCCCTTCGAGTCGCAACTTACAACGTGCACGAATGCGTAGGCACGGACGGTCGTCACGATCCCGAGCGCGTGGCAAAAGTCGTCACCGAGCTGGATGCCGACATCGTCGCGCTGCAGGAGTTCACGTATCCGGCCAGCGTGGCGCTGGAAACGCGCAGTCCGGTCGGATTGACGATGATGGATCGATACGAGTGCGCGCTGGGTCCGACGCGCCAGACCAGAAAGCAGGAGTGCTTCGGCAACGCGCTCTTCACACGCCATCCGATTGTCGACGTGCACCGCATCGACCTCTCGATGGAAAAACGTGAACCGCGCGGCGCACTCGCGGCCACCATCGAAGTCGGCGGCATGCTGGTGCACGTGCTGGCGGCGCACCTCGGGCTTCGCCTGCGAGAACGGCGCTTTCAGGTACGGCAGATCCTGAAGTATCTCGACTCAGTGCGTCACACGTTTTTCGTGGTGCTTGGCGACTTCAACGACTGGCTGCCGGGGCGATCCGTCGTGCATGTGCTCGACGATCGTCTCGGCCAGCAGACGCGGGTGGCGTCGTTTCCTGCCGGGTGGCCGGTGGTGCCGCTCGATCGCATCTGGGTCCACCCGACCGGGGCACTGAGGCGGATATTCACGCACGCAACGCCAACCGCACGACGTGCATCTGATCACCTGCCCGTCGTCGCCGACATCGACGCGCGGCGGGGTCAGACCCCTCGAGTTGACCCGTATCAAGGGTCCGACCCCGTTCACGATTTTCAAAGTTCGGACAGCTCGGTGAATTGACCCGTGCTGTCGCCGAGCTTCTCGACCGGCACGCCCATCTTGTGGAGCAGCGTGAGCTGCAGGTTCGTAAGCGGCGTGTCTTCCGGGTAGACCAAGTGACGCCCGCCCGTGATCGTGCCCGCGCCGCCGCCCAGCACCAGCGTTGGCAACGGACCGTGCGTGTGGCGATCGCTGTTGCTGATCCCGCCACCGTAGAGGAGCACCATGTGATCGAGCAGCGATCCGTCGCCGTCCGGCGTGGCTTTCAGCTTCTCCAGGTAACTGGCGAAGAGCGCGACGTGATAAATCTGGATGGCAGTGCACTTCTCCATCTTCGCCGCGTCGTTCTGATGATGCGTCAGCGGATGGTGCGGTTCGGGGATGCCGATCTGCGGATAGGGGCGCCCGGTCTGTTCACGGCCGTACATGAACGTGATCACTCGCGTCAGATCGGCCTGATACGCCAGCACCTGCAGGTCGTAGAGGAGCTGCACGTGCGGCTCGAATCCATCGGGCACACCCGCTGGCTGATCGACGTCCGGCCCTTGCCGGGTGCTTTGTTCCTCAGCCTTCTGGATGCGGCGCTCGGTGTCGCGCAGCGACTCGAGGTAGTCGCTCAGCTTCGTGTTGTCCGACGGCCCCAGCTCCGATTGCAGTTGCCGCACCCGCGACGTGACTGAGTCGAGGATGCTGCGATCCTGCCGCAGACGGGACGCGCGCACGCGCGCATCGGTACTGTCGCTCGAGCCGAACAATCGTTCGAACACGACACGCGGGTTGTTCTCCGCCATCAACGGCAGTGTCGGAGTCCGCCACGAAAGCGTGCTGCTGTAGGCGCAGCTGTACCCGACGTCGCAGGATCCGACCAGGCTGTTGTCGTCTGCCGTCAGTTGCAGCGACGACAGCTGCGTCTCGCGCTCCAGCGCCCGTGCGGCAATCTGGTCCATCGAGATGCCGTTCTCGACAACGCTATCGGACTTCTTCACGTGCACGCCGGTGAGGTAGGTCCCGGACGCGCGCGAATGATCTCCCCCACCGTCACCAAGCGCCTCCGCCTGATGACTGGAGAGATTCGTCACCACGATCACCTGATCGCGAAACGGTTCCAGCGGCGCCAGCGTGCGTGAGAGCGTGAAGTCACGGCCCGTGCCCTTCGGCAGCCAGTTCTCGTAGATGACGCCGTTGGGGTGATAGACGACGCCGAGGCGGGGTGAGGCCTTGGCTGGTGTCTTCACCTGCGCGGTGAGTGCCGGCACCATCGCGTCGAGCAGCGGCAACGCCACCGCCGTGCCCATTCCGCGGAGCACCGTGCGTCGCGACATCGCCTTCTTCATGACCATCATGGCCGCGATCTCCTCATCTGAAACGGAGTGCTCTTGACGATCGCCAGAATCGTCGATGACCAGCGGTAGTCGTCGGCCTCGGCTGCTCGCGCGATCGAGCGGACGGCGGGCGCATCGAAGTACTGCATCTCCCGGCCCACGGCATATGTCAGCAACTTGCCGGTCACCGTCTTGACGAACTGCACCCTCTGCGCCATCAGCGCCCGCCGGAGTGCGGCGGGGCCGTCCACCCTGGTGCCGTCCAGCAGCACACCGCTCGCATTGATCGGTGCCTCGCCGTCGGTCGTGCGCCACTGTCCGACGGCATCGAAGTTCTCGAGACTGAAACCGAGCGGGTCCATGCGCGCATGGCACGACGCACAGACGGGGTTGGCGCGATGCTGCTCCAGCATCTCGCGGACCGACGCAGCCTTCCCGAGCTTGCTTTCGTCGAGATTCGTGTTGACGTCCGGCGGTGGCGGCGGCACCGGCGCAGCCAGGATGTTCTCGAGCAGCCACTTGCCACGGATGGTTGGCGACGTCCGTGTCGGGTACGACGTCACCGCGAGGACACTTCCCTTCCCGAGCAGACCCCAGCGGTTCTCGTCTGCGAGCGTCACACGCCGGAAGTGGCTTCCATAGACACCGGATATCCCGTAGTGACGGGCCAGTTGCTCGTTGAGGAACGTGGTGTTCGCCGTGAGCAGCTCCGCGATGCCGCGATCGCCTTTCAACTGGTCGTCGAGGAACAACTCGGTCTCCCTGACGAACGCCGAACGGAGATTGTCATCGAACCAGGGAAACTTCGTGTTCGCATCCGGAGTCAGCAGCCAGACGTTGCGCGTTTGCAGCCACTGACCGAAGAAGTTCTCGACCAGCGCGGTGCGCGCCCGCGGATCCGCGAGCAACCGGCGCACCTGCTGCTCGAGGACGTTGGCATCGCGAAGCTTCCCGGCGATCGCCAGGTTCAGCAGTTCGTCGTCCGGGATACTGCTCCAGAGGAAGAACGACAAACGCGAGGCAAGCTCGACGTCGGATAGACGATACGCGGTACCTGCTGCAACCCTGCCAGGTTCGGCTTCGATTCGGAACAGGAAGTCCGGGCTCACGAGCAGCCGTTCGAGCGCCGCACGAATGCCACTGTCGAAGCCGCCATTGGCGCGGCCGTTCGTGTAGAACTCGAGCAACGCCTGGACGTCGTCGCTCGTCTCCGGGCGGCGATAGGCGCGGCGCGCCAGAGTCGAGAGGATTCGTGTCGCGCAACTGGCTTCGTCACTGCTTGCCGTTGGCTGACAGACGAAGATCCGGCGACGGCTCGGAGAGTCGTCGGGGACGCGCCCGTTGTACGGCCCTCCGATCAACAGCGACGAGATTGCGAGCTCCGCACTCGGCACGTCGCCCTCGCGATTCCAGATTGGAACGCGAGCCGGCCCCATGCCTTCGGCCTTGATGCCTTCGGTCTTGACGATGGTGGCGAGCACCTGGCGAAGGCCGGCTTTGAGCGCCAGCCGCACCTGCAGCTTGTCGTCGAGATTGTCTGCGGGTTCGGCCGTGCCCGCAGATCCAGCCGGCACGGGACCACCGATCGTGAACTGTCCGACGCGGTTTCCATCGACCCGGATCTCAATCGTCGTCGGCGCATTGAGCCCGCGGATGACGCCTGCGTAGGTTCGAAGCAGCCTGACCCTGAGATCGTATTCGCCATCGACCGGGAAGTAGTGGCGCACGGCAATCCCGCCGCGCGAGCCGAGCGAAAACGACTCGTCCAGGCGCTCGGTCTGCCAGAGCCATGTCTGTTCGTTGGAGTTCCCCTTGACCGCGGTGTAGCGCTCGACTGTCGGTCGCAGCGTCGGGTCGCCGACTGCGACGCGCGCGATCTTCGCGGCGGCTGTCAGGTATCGTTCGAGCAGCGCAGGCTCCATGCCGAGCGCATCGGCATTGGTGTCGAAGCCGTGTGCCTGCGCATCCGGCGGCAACATGGATGCCGGATCGATCTCGATCGCAAGCAGGTCGCGAACGGCGTTGGCGTATTCCGTGCGATTGAGGCGATGCAGATTGGCGGGGCGCCCCGGATCTGGTCGCGCCAATGCCGCGCGATCGAGCTCACCCTCGAGCCATGTCGCCACGTTGTCATACGTCGCGCCGTCGGGGCGTGGCATGCTCGCTGGCGGCATCGCCCGGCTTCGCAGCTGCACGATGACTTTCTCCCAGATCTCCGCCGAGTTGGCCACCTGTTGGCCGTCAGCCTTGTCGAGCAGAAGGCCAGCCGTTTTCAGCCGTTCGTTGTGACAGGTGACGCAGTACTTCGCAACCAGCGCCTGGGCCGGGCTCGCCTGGGGCACCGTGTTCTGCGCTGCCGGTCTCGCCGCGCCGGCCTGACTGGACGCCTCGAAGCACACCGCACCCATCCATGCGATGCACACGCACGTCATCACGACTCGCGTCGTCAATCGTCGATGTACTAGCGGCACTTGTTCTGCGCCTGACAGGGTTTCCCGAGCTTTGGATCGGCGCCGTGCGCGAGCAACAGGTCGGCACCCTCTGTGTTATAGAGGACACCGCCGAGTCGATCGCCGTATCCGGATGCCGCCAGCCACGGTGTGACGCCCGCCTTGCTGATGGCGTTCACATCCGCTCCCTTCTCGATGAGCAGCGCCAGGAGCGTGTTCCAGCCGCGATACGCGGCACCAAACAATGCGTTCTCGCCGTTCGTCGTGGCGCCCTTCGCGTCGGCACCGAGCTGCATCAGAAACCTGACGGCCGCCAGCGCATCGGCCTCGGTGATCGGGCTTTCGCCGATACCGCGGTTCAAGCCGGATGCGGCCATCACGGGCGTCGTCTTGGTATCGGTCGTCAACGTTGGATCTGCTCCTGCCGCAAGCAGCAGCTGCATCATCTCGAGATCGGCCGATGCGGTCGCGAGCAGAAACGGCGTTGCACCAGGTGCGTCCTCATAACCGCCGCCAAGTCCGCCGAATCCCGGAGGCCGCTTCGTCATTCGCACGTTTGGATTCGCCCCGCGCGCCAGAAGTGTCTTCACGAGATCGAGCTTCGCCTTCCGGTTCGGGATCCCGCTCATCGGGTCGATGAACCCGTAGACCGAGTTCGAGATCCCGCCTTCCCAGGTCGCCGACGCCCAATGCAGCGGAGTGAAGCCGGCATCGATCACATTCGGATCGGCGCCCTGCTCGAGCAGAAAGATCGCGAGCGGCACGTGCCCTCGGACCGTCGCCACCAGCAGCGGCGTGCTTCCGGCCGACAACGTCGCCTGATACGCGGGTCCTCTCGGTGCCACACTGACCGCGGCTGCCCCCGACGAGCTCCGTCCACCGCCGGAGTTGTCTGGGCGCGTCTCGACCACAGGTGCTTCCGGCAGCGATCGAATGTTGACGTTCACACCCGCGGCCAGGAGTTGGCGCGTGGTCGCGAGATCACCTTCGCGGGTCGCGAAGTGCAGCGCGCTGAATCCTTTCTTCGTGTGAGCCTGCGGGTTCGCTCCAGCTTCAATGAGCAGACGCACCACATCAGGATGGCGCTCGGCGGCCGCCCACATCAGCGCGTCCTGATTCTGTGAGGGTTCACTGGCGTTCACGTCGACGCCGCGAGCGATCAGCAGGCGGACCGCGTCGACGTTGCCGCTGCCCGCGCACGTCATGATCGGCGTCTCGCCGGTACCGATGCGAGTATTGGGATTGGCGCCGGCGTCGAGCAGGCGTTGGACCATCGCCGCGCTGCCGTTGGTGCAGGCGCGCGAGAGCGGCGTCATGCCGAAGTCGTTCGCGAGGTTGGCGTTGGCGCGAGCGCGGAGCAGCAGATCGGCCGTGGCGACGTCGTCCCAGTGCGCAGCCCAGAGCAGCGCGGTCGATCCGTCATTCGAGCGAGCGTTGACGTCGGCATTGCGACCGAGCAGGGCACGAACAGACGACGAGTCCTGGGTTCTGGCCGCATCGACCAGGCCGAGATCGTCGGCTGCCAATGCAGGACTGCCGGCGGCGAGCCAGGTCATGAGAAACGCCCCGGCGACGCCGCGGTAATGGGCACGCATGCGACCCCCTAAGTCGAGCTATCCGGAGCGGTTATAGCACGGGGGCAACACTGGATGCCGTCCCAATCTCAGGGTAGGCACCGTCGGCGGGCCCACACGGACAAGCTCGGCCTTCGCGCCGGCTTTACAGGAAATGTGTCGTTACCAGAGCAGATCCTGCCAGTCTGCCGCCTTCACGATTCGATACCGGTTGCTCGGCGGCCGAGCCGCGTCATCGTCATACACGAACGCGCACTCGTGATCTTCGAAGTTGCCGAACCATTCATCCCAGCTGATCGGCCGGAACGCGCCAGCGCCGGGAAAGTTGAACCTGATGCCCGCGCCACCGTCGTTCACCTTGAACGTGGCCGGCCCGGATTTGCTCGCCTGGCCGGTCGCCGGCTCGGCTTGCCGGTCGGTTGCCCAGCGTTTGATTACATCGTGATCCCGTGTAAACACCAGTCGGGATGCGCCACGAATCGGATTCTCAGGCGGCCGAATGTTGCGAGTCTGTGGCTCGTCATGACGTGGCTGACGTTCTGATGTCATAACGTCTCCCCCCACTCACCCGAGCGAGCAATCGGGGTACCAACTCAGGACAGCGACGTATCACTCCCAGGCGTTCACGTCCCGTGTAACTCCTGACGAAACGAGAGAGATATACAAATCTGTGAACGACACCCAGACGAGGCTGAACCAGAAGGCCATGGGCCAGACCCAAGCGTTATCGCGCGAGCTCCGCGCCTCCGCGCCTCCGCGGCGCACCGTGTCTCCGTACTCTCCGTTCCTGGGTCAGAACTGCATGCGCACGCCAATCTGCAGCGTCGTCGGAACAGCGCCCGCGCGAAGGGCCGTGAGATTCAGGAAGTCCGTCGAACGTCGATCGCCTGTCGGGTTCTCGAAGTTGGCCCGGTTGGTGATGTTGAACACATCGACGAAGAAATCCAGGCTGCGCTCGGTGCCGGGGCGCAGCCGATATCCAAGCCGGAGATCCGCCTGAAAGAGGCCGGGGCCGGTGGCGTCGTTGCGCCCTCCATCGAAGTCGACGTTCCACGGGTTCCTGCCCGCGCTGGTGTACGAACCCGCTGGCAGCGGCTCCGCAAAGGTTCCGTTGCGATCGGGATCGGTCGTCGAATCGATCAGCGTGAACTTCGATCCGCTGAGTGCACGGACCACCCACGACACCGTGAGCCCGTAGGCCTTTGGCACCAGCATCTGGCCGCTGATCACCAGGTTGTGGCGACGATCGACGTTGGTCGGTCCCTCGTTCAAGTCGAGATTGAGATCGTCGAGCACCTGGAATCCGCTCAACGGGATCGCCGCCCCCGTCGTGTTCCCGCGTGAGTAGCCGAGCGTGTACGACACGCGGAACGAGTAATCGGATGCGAAGCGCTTGACGAGCGCCATTTCGAGCGCGTCATAGTCGATCTCACCCGCGTTGATCGGCTGACTCACCTGCCCTGCGTACGCCGGGTTGAAGCGAACGAGCGTCGCCGTTCGCGACGTCGACGTCCGAAGCCCCGGATTCAGATCCTGCAGCATCAACTGATCGCGGGCGCGCGCATGCACGTAGTCGGCGCTGACCGAAATCGTCGACCACAGCTGCCGCTCGTATCCCGCCGTGAACTGATCCGAGTGCGGGATCACGCGGGCGGGGTTGTCCAGCCAGACCGTCCCGTTGTTCTTCGCGCGGCTGCCGGCCGGGTACAACGATTCGAGCAACGCACGGTTTACCGTGGGTCCGCCGACGAGCATCGGATCGCTCGGCAGGACGCCATTCGAGGGGCCCGGATCCGCGTTGTTGGTGGGGAACTGCGCGATGAATGAACTCGAGAACGTCCCCGCGGTCAGGATCTGCGAGATCAGCTCGAAGTGGGTCTTATCGTAGAACCGGCCGTATCCGCCGCGCAGGACGCTTCGACCGTCGCCCGTGAGGTCGTACGTCAGACCGACCCTGGGCGCGAGGTTGTTCTTGTCGACCGGATACGCTGATGGATCCGAGAAGTACGGATTGTCCAGTTCTGCGATCGGTTGGACCTCCAGGTCGTAGCGCAATCCGAGGCTCACGGTGGTCCGGTTGTTGGCTCGCCACTTGTCCTGTGCGAACGCGGACACGAAGTGAGCCTTCTGATATGTGTTCAACGGGCTGGGCACTCGAATCTGCAACCGCTCGGGGTAGGAGCGTGGATCGACAGCGTTGAACGACGCGTCGGTCCGGAAGGTAAACGTTCCGTTTGTATTGTCCTGCTGAATCGAGCGCGCGCCGACGTACTCGTACTGGCCCCCGAACTTGAGATCGTGGCTGCCGCCGCGTCCCGTCAGGAACCACGACATGGTGTCGTCGATCTGATAGGCGTCATTCACGCGCGTCTGCGCCACGGCGTTCTGCTGATCGACGAAGGTCAGGTAGTTCAACTGCGGCAGCAGCGCCGCCTGATCCTGACCGTTGGCATTGAAGTTCGCGTTGGCGAACGCGACGTCCTCCTGGGTGAAGTTCACGCGCAGCGTGTTGAGGCGGTTGTCGCCGAGCACCGAGTTCAGCGTCGCCACGATGGTCTGGTCGACGTCGTTTTCCTCGCGCGAGGCATTGGCCGTCACTGGCAACGTCACCGCGATGGGCACGACGAGCATGACTGGAACGATCTGATTGAGCTGCGGCGACGACTCGCGCAGCCAGCGCACTGCCCACGAGTGATTGATGTTCAGCTGGTGATCGAATCGCGCGAGCGTGTTCCACACGCGGTCCTGGGTGACGGGCGAGCTGTTGAACTCCGGGCGCGCGGGGATCGTGATCGTGTTGGCGCGATCGATCATCACGCGCTCGACGTTGAAGAAGAAGTGGGCCTTGTCGCGGACGACCGGTCCGCCAATGTTGGCGCGATAGGTCTGCAGCTGCGTATCCGGCTTGTTCAACCCGTTCTGCGTGACGAAGAAGTCCTTCTGCGTGAGGCTCGCGTCCTGCCACAATCCGGCCGCGACGCCATGGAACGCGTTGGTTCCCGACTTGCTGATGGCGTTGATGATCGCCCCGGTCGTCCGTCCGAACTCGGCGTCGTACTGGTTGGTGATGACCTGGAATTCGGCAACCGCCTCGAGTGGCGTGCGCGCCTGCGATCCGGCGCGCTGGCCGATGACGTCATCGTTGTTGTTGGCGCCGTCGAGCAGGAAGTTGTTGTTGCGCGAATCCAGCCCGTTGACGCTGATCGCGTCCGAGCCGAACGACTCTGTGCTGACGTTGGAGATGACTCCAGGAAGCAGCGCCACCACGCCGATGAAGTTGCCATTGACCGAGGGCAGCATCGTCACCTCGCGAGTGGTGACGTTGCCCCCGATCTCTTTCGAGGTCAGATCGACCAGCGGCGTTTCCGCGGTAATGGTGACCGTCTCGGCCAGCTGGCCGACGCTGAGCTGCACGTCGACGGTCGTGGTTCGTCCGAGGTCGAGCCGGACGTCACGGCGACTGTATTTCGAGAACCCCGAGAGTTGCGCCTCGAGCATATACAGCCCTGGTGCAACCGCCGTGATGAAGTAGCTGCCGTCGGCGTTGCTGACGGCCTGGCGAACTACGCCGCTGGCTTGGTTGGTGATGGTGAGGGTGGCGCCGGGAACTGGCGCCTCCTGGGAATCCAGGACACGCCCGCGCAGCTCGGCCGTGCTCTCCTGGCCGAGTACCTGAGTTGCGACGCCCAAACAGCAAGCGATCGCGAGCAGCGCAACGAGTCGTGGTCGCATCGAAACCTCCTTCTGACGCGTTTGTTGCGCGTCTGCACCCCGCCCCGAAGTCGAGCCATTCTACGCCTGTAACCGATAACATCCCCTGCCCCTCGGCCGAGCTCGTCGTCAGCGTTGTCCCGAGCGGGCAGGACGCTTACGCTCCTTGTATCGCGCGATCGATGGCCGGGCCTCGAGGCCCGGCGCCACTGATGGCACTCTGCGATCCCAGCGATCTCTGCGTTGTTGACACTCCGCGTCCTCTGCCAACCTCCTCGATAAGGGCCTGTGACTCGCCGGTCCTCTGCGCTCGATCTCTTTCATCCCGCCGTTCGCGAGTGGTTCACGACAGCCTTCGAGACGCCCACGCGGCCGCAGCAACAAGGATGGCCGGCGATCGCGCGCGGTGAATCGACGCTCATCCTCGCGCCGACCGGCAGCGGCAAGACACTGAGCGCGTTTCTGTGGTGCCTCAATCGCCTGATGTTCGCGCCGCCGCCGCCAGCGAAAGATCGCTGCCGCGTGATCTATGTGTCACCGTTGAAGGCGTTGGCCGTGGATGTCGAGCGCAACCTGCGCGTGCCGCTCGAAGGCATCGCCAACGTGGCGCGCGCCGCCGGCGTCGACGTCGTCGCACCGCGGATCACCATTCGAACCGGTGACACGCCGGCGACCGAACGCACCCGCTTCCTGCGCGATCCGGCGGACATTCTGATCACGACGCCCGAGTCGCTCTTTCTGCTGCTCACATCGCGCGCACGCGAGCGGCTCGTCACCGTGGACACGCTCATCGTCGACGAAATTCATGCGCTCGTGCCGGGCAAACGCGGCGCGCATCTGGCCCTGTCGCTCGAACGTCTCGAGGCCATGCGCCGGGGAAAGACGAGTCCGGCTAAAGCCGGACACTACGAGAGTGGCCACCTGCAGCGCATTGGACTCTCCGCAACCCAGCGTCCGCTCGACGAGGTCGCGCGATTTCTCGGCGGCGCCGAACGTCGTGCGGCAGGCCGGACTCAGCAGACGTCGGCCAGGCGCAGCCGAAGCGGGGACGTGCGAGCGCTCGACGAAGTCGAGGCCGAGCTCCTCGACGAGTTCACCGATGACCGCCAACCAGCCACGTTCCGCCCGGTCACGATCGTCAACGCGTCCGAGAAGAAGCCACTGCAGCTCCGCATCGAGGTGCCGGTCGAAGACATGGCACGTCTGCCAATCGAGGCGGCTCGCGATCCCGCGACGCAGGAAGCTGCCCGCCCGTCAATCTGGTCGTCGATTCACCCACGGCTCCTGGAGCTGATTCACGCCCATCAATCGACGCTGCTCTTCGTCAACAGCCGGCGTCTCGCCGAGCGGCTCGCCGGAGCACTCAACGAACTGGCAGGCGAACCGCTCGTCAGGTCGCACCATGGCTCGCTGGCGTGGGCGGCGCGCACCGAGGTCGAGGAGCTGCTCAAGGCCGGCCGGATCAGGGCACTGGTCGCTACCTCGTCGCTCGAGCTCGGCATCGACATGGGCGCAATCGATCTCGTCGTGCAGATCGAGGCGCCGCCGTCGGTCGCGAGCGGTCTTCAGCGGATCGGACGCGCGGGACATCGTGCCGGCGCCGTCAGCGAAGGCATCATCTTTCCGAAGTTCCGCGGCGATCTCGTCGCCTGCGCCGCCGTGGCGCGTGCAATGCACGAGGGACAGGTCGAGTCGACGCGCTACCCACGGAATCCGCTCGATGTGCTCGCCCAACAGATCGTCGCGATGGCGGGGATGGACGAGTGGACATTCGATGGGCTCTTCGCTGCCGTCAGGTGCGCAGCGCCATTTGCCGACCTGAGCCGGCGATCCTTCGAAGGCGTACTGGACATGCTGTCAGGCCGCTACCCCTCGGACGAATTCGCCGAACTGCGTCCACGGATCACCTGGGATCGCATGCGCAACACGATCGTCGGCCGCGAAGGTGCGACGCGGGTGGCGATTGCCAATGCCGGAACAATCCCCGATCGCGGGCTCTATGGCGTCTTCCTCGCAGGCGCCGATCGACCTGTGCGCGTCGGTGAGCTCGATGAGGAGATGGTGTTCGAGACGCAGGTCGGCGAGACGTTCACGCTCGGCGCCTCGACCTGGCGCGTCGAGGAGATCACACACGACCGCGTGCTCGTGAGCCCCGCGCCGGGTGAACCAGGAAAGATGCCCTTCTGGCACGGCGATCGGGCCGGCCGTCCGGTGGAACTTGGCGTGGCGATCGGCAAACTGGTCCGCGAGTTGCGCGGCATGTCGCGACCCGCGGCTGCCGAGCGGCTGATCGACCACCACGATCTTGATGTCGATGCCGCCGAGAACGTGCTCCGCTACCTCGACGACCAGGCCGCTGTCTGCGCCATCCCTGATGACCGCACGCTGGTCGTCGAGCGCTGTCTCGACGAGCTCGGAGACTGGCGCGTGTGCCTGCTGTCTCCTTTCGGCAGTCGCATCCACGCCCCCTGGGCCATGGCGGCCATGGCGTATATCCGAGCGCGCACTGGTCTCGACGCCGAAGTGATGTGGGGCGACGATGGGTTCGTGGTGCGGTTTCCGGAGATCGAACGAGCGCCCGATCCGATGCTGCTCATCCCCAGCGCCGACGAGATCGAAGGGCTCGTCCTCCGCCAGCTCGGAGCGACGTCACTTTTCGCTGCGCGCTTCCGTGAGACGGCGGCACGCGCGCTCCTCTTGCCACGCCGCCGCCCTGGATTGCGAACACCGCTGTGGCATCAGCGCAAGCGGGCAGCCGACCTCCTGGCGGTGGCATCCCGGTTCGGCTCCTTCCCTGCGCTCCTCGAGACCTACCGCGAAGTGTTCCGCGATCACTTCGACATGCCCGCTCTCGTGGACATCCTGCGGCGGGTGTCCACACGCGCACTGCGCGTGGTGACGGTCGATTCACGCGCGCCGTCGCCATTCGCGGCGTCGTTGCTCTTCAGCTACGTCGCGAACTACATCTACGATGGCGACGCACCGCTTGCCGAACGGCGGGCACAAGCGCTCTCGGTCGACCAGGCGCAATTGCGCGAGCTCCTCGGTGATGCCGAACTGCGCGATCTGCTCGATGCCGATGCGCTCCACGACGTCGAGCAGCAGCTGCAGCACCTCACGGAGAAATACAAGGTCAGAACCGTCGACGGGCTGCACGATCTCCTGATACGCATTGGCGATCTCAGTGTGGACGAGATCGTCGCGCGCAGTGCGCTTCCCGATACGCACGGCCACATCGCCACACTCGAGCGCGCGGGACGAATCGTCCCGCTGCCGATCGCCGGGAACCGACGTTATGTGGCGGTGGAGGACGTGGCTCGATATCGCGACGGGCTCGGCATGCCGCTCCCCTCTGGCATACCAGCCGCGCTCCTCGAGCCGGTCCGCGATCCTGCCGGCGATCTCGTACTCCGTTATGCACGGTCGCACGGTCCGTTCACCGCGCCCATGCTTGCCGACCGCTTCGGGCTCGGGGTCGCGCTCGCCGAGGCACTTCTCCTTCGGCTCACTGAAAGCGGCCGCCTGATCGAAGGCGAATTCCGTCCGGGCGGATCGGAGCGCGAATGGGTTGATGGGGATGTCCTCCGCAGCCTGCGCCGGCGATCGCTGGCCAGGCTTCGCTCGGAGGTCGAGCCGGTCGACGCCGACGCGCTCGGACGTTTCATGGTGTCGTGGCATGGCATCGGCTCGAGCCGCCGTGGCTTAGAAACGCTGCTCGATGCGATCGAGCAACTACAGGGTGCACCCGTGCCGGCGTCGCTGCTGGAGGGGCAGATCCTTCCGGCACGCGTCGAAGACTTTCATCCGGCCATGCTCGATACGCTGATGGCCGCCGGAGAGGTCATGTGGGTCGGTCTCGAGCCGCTCGGCGAACATGACGGGCGAGTCGCGCTCTACCTCACCGATCATCTGCCGCGGCTGCGCGCGCCATCATCATCGGACGAATCGATCGACGGAAGGGCACAGGAGATCCTCGATTACCTTCGTCAGCACGGCGCGTCCTTCTTTTCCGCGCTTCACCAGGGCACTGGCGGAGGATTTCCGCAGGAAGCAGTGGATGCTCTCTGGGATCTCGTGTGGAAGGGCCTCGTCACCAACGACACGCTTCATCCCCTGCGCGCGTTCGTTCGCACCGAGGACAAGCGGCCAGCGAGAAGAGGCCGGCCCGAGTCATTCCGCTCCCGCCGTCTCGTTCCACCGACTGCGGAAGGACGATGGTCAGCGGTGCCCGTGAGTGGCAAAGCAATTTCACCCACGGAGTACATGACGTCGCTCGCCCAGCAGCTGCTCACACGACATGGTGTGGTAACGCGCGAAACGGTCACGCACGAAGCCGTCGCCGGCGGGTTCTCAACGGTCTACCAGCTCCTCAAGGCGATGGAGGACGCAGGCCGGGTTCGCCGCGGCTACTTCGTGGCCGGGCTCGGTGGCGCGCAGTTCGCGATGCCGGCCGCACTCGACCTCCTGCGATCGCTGCGCGATGTTCCAGACGAGCCGCGCACGGTTGTCCTCGCCGCCACCGACCCGGCCAACCCGTATGGCTCGATCCTGAAATGGCCCGGGACCGGCGAGCCAGTCACGTCGGAACACCAGGACGTCGCGCTCGTCGAAGGCGGCCGCGGCCCCACACGAACCGTGGGTTCGATCGTCATTCTTGTCGATGGCGCAGCCGCGGCGTATCTGAAGAGAGGTGACCGGGAACTTCTGCTCTTCACGCCCCACGATGAGCCCAGGCGCTCCACGATGATCCGCCAGGTCGCGCGAATGCTCCGTCACCTTGCGTCAGCTCGAGAAGAAGGACGCCGCGGCATGCTCATCGCTGAGATCAACGCCGCTCCGGCGACGGCTCATCCAGCGGCGCGGCTCTTCGTCGAGGAGGGCTTCTTGCCAACAGCGATGGGGCTGCAGGCGCGAGTGCCACCCGGACCACATGGTCGCGTCACATCTCAGCTGCGTGATGGCATCGGCATTGCGGAGAGTCGGGCCGGAGGTGTGGCAATGCCCAACCAGGACCCGACTCGCTCTCCGGAACAGCCGGCCAGCGAGAACGAGAAGCGCGCGCGGACCTCGACTGAACGCGAGCAGGTCGA
The DNA here is from genome assembly GCA_032156805.1 of Acidobacteriota bacterium. Taxonomy (GTDB): domain Bacteria; phylum Acidobacteriota; class Vicinamibacteria; order Vicinamibacterales; family UBA2999; genus Gp6-AA40. The sequence continues at coordinate 3,771 of JALDXQ010000046.1, read as the reverse complement.
GCGCGGACGATCTCGATCGAAAGACGAATCGAACCCGACCGATCCGGATAGTCCCGAAGCGGATGTCGATCGCGACGACATGATTGACGAGCCGTGAGGGTCCGGCTGAAGCCGGACACAACGTGGTTTAGAGACCGAGCAATTCGATCAGCCGCGTGTAGCGCGGATCGGACCGGAGCGGCTCGAACCGCGGTTCTGCCTTGAGCATGAGCAGCGAGGGGTCCGCGTCGACTGTCGCTTGCTCGAGCGCGGCAAACGCGGCATCGAGGTCACCCAGTCCGGTGTGCGCGAGCGCGAGGTGATAGGCAGGCACATGCCGCCCGCTCGATTGCAATTTGTTCAGGACCGCAAGCGCAATATCGCGACAGCCGGTCACGGCTCTCACGTGTGCCAGCCATGCAAGCAGGACCGAATCTTCAGGTGTGAACGCCAGCGCGTTTTCGAGTGCAATGACAGCGTCACGTGCGCGCCCGGCCTGCAGGTACGCGGCACCCAGCACGCGATGGGCAACCGCGTAGCGCGGTTCCATCTCGACGGCCCTGCGCGAGCGCGCGATCGCCCCCTCGATGTCGCCGACGAGATAACGCACCCATGCTGCGCCGCTCGAATTGACGACCACGCACAGCGGATCCATCTCGAGGGCGTGATCGGTTTCGCGAACTGCCTCGGCCTGCCGTCCCAGCGCCGCCAGCAACAGCCCGTACGAACGATGCGCGGTCTCATGGCTTGGGTTCAGGACGATGGCCTGTGCATAGGCCGCTTCGGCGCCACGCCAGTCCCACTCGAGCATCCGCCGCACTTCGCCGAGCGCGAGATGTGCCTCGAACAGGTTCGGATCGAGATCCATCGCGCGCTTCACCGATTGACGCGCGGCCTCGAGCATCGGCCGCGGCGTCGTGCGGTAATACTCGGCTTTCAGCAGCTGCACGCGCGCTTTCCCGACGTACGCCAGCGGGAACGACGGATCGAGCCGGGTGGCCAGCTCGAAGTGCTGGAGTGCCGGGTCGACACCCTCATCGGCGAGCATGTTCCAGTAGTAGCGCCCCTTCAGGTAATCGTGGTACGCCGGCGCGCTCGCAGGCACGGTGTGCCCGGCATGGTGCTCGTCGGGCATCAACTCCATCGCCAGCGACTGGGCAATACGAGCGGCCACATCGGTCTGCACCGACAGGTAATCGGCCAGATGCGATTCGTAGGTCTCGACCCAGAGGTGCGTCTCCGAGGCGGTCTCGACCAGCCGCGCGGTAATGCGGACGCGATCGCCTTCACGCCGCGCGCTCCCTTCGAGCAGGTAGTCGACCTGCAGCGTCTCGCCGATGTCACGGGCACGCCGGTTGCTGTCCTTGAACGACATCGAGGAGGCGCGCGAGATCACACCGATGCGGTCCTGACAGAGGTGACCGAGCTGCGCGATCATCTCCTCGGTCAGCCCGTCGGCGAAGTACCGGTGCTCGCGGCCCTCGCTCAGATCGGCGAACGGCAGCACCATCAGCCTCAGTTTCGCGCGCGGCGACGGATCGGGGAGTTCCTGTTCCGCGAGCGCGCCAATGAACCGGTAGCCGCGGCGGGGCAACGTCTCAACGAACTGCGGATTGCCGGCGTTGTCGCCGAGCGCCGAACGCAGCCGTTTTATCGCGGCATTGAGGCTGTGCTCGAAATCGACAAAGGTCCCCTCCGGCCACAGGCGTTGCCGAAGCTCCTCGCGTGTGATCACGTCCCCGGGGCGTTCGAGCATCGTCAACAGGATCTCGAACGGCTGGTCCTGGAGCCGGATACGCGTGGGACCGTTCTGCAACTCGCGTGACCGCAGGTGCAGCTCGAAAGGACCGAAACGCAACCGCTCGCGATTTGCTCCTGTATCCATCTGACAACCGGCTCCGCGTGACTCCTGATCATGAACGAGATAGTGGAGATCCTCCAATAGGCCGGAGGCGCCGGGACTGCGTTCCTCACGATCACGTGCTCTCGAGGTGGCATGCTCCATGCTCCCCCCTGGGCCGGATGCTTGGAAAAGAGTGTCGGGCGTGCGCCTGCGGGGTGACGACGCTGTTGCTGATGCTCAGCGTGACGTCGGCGGCAGCCCAGCAAGAGCCGGCTGAAGTCCCCGGCACACGGGAAGAGGCGATTGCAGAAGAGCGCGCCGACAAGGTGGCCGAACTGTGGCCAGAGCGGCAGTCGCCGATGGTCGACACTGTCAACCGCCTCGTCGAGCGCGGGTTCAACGAGGGGCTCGAGTCCGGCAAGGGCGCCAACGGCCCGCAAATCGTGCTGGGAGGCATGCGGCCCGGCCAGGGCTTCACGGCTGGTGCAGGGTATCGCCGCTCGGATCTCTGGGCGGAGCGCCTTGGCTACCGCGCCACCGCACGCGGGACGTTTCAAGGCGCGTATCTGTTCGACTTCAATCTCGACTTTCAGGGGTTGCGAACCGAACGCGGCGCGGTCAGGTGGTACTCGAAGTACGAGAGCTCACCTGACATCGACTTTTACGGGCTCGGGAATGCGTCGCCCGAAGCGAATCACACCACCTTCGCGTACGACGACTTCACCTCCGACGTTGACGCCTCGTATCAGGTCCTCCGTTACGTGCGTCTGGGATTCACCGGCGGCTACCTGCATGCCGATACCGGCCGGGGCCACGACGACTTTCCGCCGATTGACGAGGTATTCACGCCGGACGAGATTCCAGGATTCGACGAGGACACGGAGTTCTCGCGCATCGGCGCATTCATCGACGTCGACTTCCGCGACTCGAAGACCGGCCCGCGCAGCGGTGGTGTCTACGGGATGCGGTACCGGGAGTACTGGGACATCGCGCGGAAGGCGTTCGCCTTTCGCCAGACCGAGTTCGAGTTTCAACAATACATTCCGTATTACAACCGGGGTCGCGTGATCGCGGTGCGGTCCGCGGTCGTGCTGTCCTTCCCCAAGGGGGACAACCAGCTACCGGTGTACCTGCAGCCGGTTCTCGGCGGCAACGACGACCTGCGCGGCTTTGGCGGTTATCGCTTCCGTGACAACCACTCGGTCTACCTGGGTGTCGAGCATCGCTGGCACGCGTCGAGCAACCTCGAGATGGCGGCTTTCGTCGATGCCGGCAAGGTCGTGCCGCTCAAACGCGAAGTCGATGTCACTCGCCTGAACTACAGCGGCGGGATTGGGTTCCGGTTCAGGGTGCGCTCCGCCGTCGTGAGCCGCACCGATTTCGCCGTGTCGCGCGAAGGGTTCCGCATGATCTGGACCTTCAGCGACATCTTCAAGAGCCGGTGGTGAGGATATGAGGCCACGTTCAGTCACCGTCGCCGTCATTCTGCTCATCGCAACCACGGTCGCACCGGCACGCGCGCAGGGTCCGCGGTTTTACCGTGACGATCCGCTTCGCGCTGAACCGACGCCGGTGCCGGTCGCCGACGTCCAGGCACGGGCGTTGAGTGAGGTGCTCGAACAGGTCAAGAACTCATTGAGGAAAACGGGCGAACGCCATCCCGCCGACGGCGTGATCGTTGCGCGTGCCGTGAATACGCTCGGCGACGTGATGGACGGTGACTGGTACGTGAACCGTCACGCCACGCGCCGCATGACGATCGAGGAACTGCAGCGGGGTCCGGGCAACGCGAATCCACCTGCCCTCACGGCGCCGTGGCAGGTGCTCGTCGTCAAGACGTTCGGCGTGAATCCGGGCCTGCTCGTGGCAGACAGCAACAATCAGCTCTATCTCCTGCGCTTCGATCCGTACGGCCATGAAGGGCTCGCCACCGGCGCCGAGATGGTGAC